>JASHQK010000104.1 GCA_030039195.1 Candidatus Sulfotelmatobacter sp. | reverse complement strand
TGGAAAAAGTGCTCGCCTACGTGCACGAGCGCGGCTGGAATGCGGAAGTCATCGTGGTGAATGACGGCTCGCGGGATAACACGGCTGAGATTGCTGGGAAATTTGCGGTGAAAGATCCGACGCTGCGCGTGGTGGAGAATCCGGGCAACCGCGGCAAAGGATACAGCGTTCGCAACGGCATGCTTCACGCACGCGGCCGAATTGTGCTTTTCAGCGATGCCGATCTCTCCTCGCCGATCGAAGAAGCCAGCAAACTGATTGCGGCGCTGGAAGCCGGTGCGGACATCGCGATTGGCTCGCGCTGGCTGCGGGCGGAAACGCAGACGCAGCGCCAACCGCTGCATCGGCAGATTTTCGGACGGATATTCAATTTACTTCTGCGCCTCAGCTTGGGATTGCACTTCGCAGACACACAATGTGGCTTCAAAGCGTTCACACAAGGGGCGGTGCAGGCGATCTTCCCGCTGCAGAAGATCGAGCGCTGGGGGTTCGATCCGGAAATCTTATTTCTGGCGCGAAAATTCGGATTCAAAGTCGAAGAAATCCCGGTCGCCTGGGGGCATAGCGGCGGGACGCGTATTCATCCCCTCATCGACGGGTCGCGCATGTTCATGGAGATGCAGCACATCCGCTGGAACGATCTGACGGGAAAATACGATACTTCCGTCCCGGCGGCAGCGGAACCGGCTAAGGCCGTAGGCGGCCGCAGCCATCGGAGCTGAATTATGTAGGGACAGCCGCCCTCGGCTCTCCGGTCGAAAGCTGGACGAAGGGAATCTCTACGCACTTGCGGACGCCGCAGTCCGCACGGCTTCTAGCACTTTGCGTCCCATCTCCGCGGTCGAAATCGACGGATGCGTTTTGCTGGCTAAGTCTGACGTCCGCGCACCTTGCGACAACGCCGCTGAAACGGCACTCTCGACGCATGCGGCCTCGCGCTCCATATGAAACGAATGCCGCAGCATCATCGCAACGCTGAGGATGGCACCCAACGGATTGGCGATTCCCTTGCCGGCGATATCCGGTGCGGAGCCGTGCACCGGCTCATAAAGCCCGACCGGGCCCCCGATGCTGGCCGAAGCCAGTAGGCCGAGCGAGCCGACGACACCTCCCGCCTGATCCGAGAGAATGTCGCCAAACATGTTCTCGGTGAGGATCACGTCGAACTCAGTTGGACGTTGGACGAGCAGCATCGCTGCCGAGTCGACATACTGATGCGCGACCTTCACCTCGGGATAATCCTTCCCCACCCGCGTCACCACTTCGCGCCAGAGCCGCGAACATTCGAGCACGTTGGCCTTATCGACCGAGAGAACCTTACGTCGGCGCTTCATCGCCAGATCAAAGGCCACGCGCGCAATGCGCTCGATTTCACTTTCGCCGTAGCGCATGGTATTGACAGCGACGCGCGAGCCGGGATTCCCCTCAATCGATCTGGGCTGTCCGAAATAGGCCCCTCCCAGCAACTCGCGCACGATCATCATATTGGTACCGCGCACAATTTCGGGACGTAATGGAGAGCAATCTTCGAGGGCAGAAAAGAAAATCGCCGGACGCAAGTTCGCGTACGCACCCAGTTCCCGCCGAATGCGCAGCAATCCTGCCTCGGGCCGAAGCTGCGAGGGATTGTGATCAAAGGCAGGACTGCCGACGGCACCCAGTAACACGGCAGAGGACGCAAGACAGGCTGCGATCGTATCGGGCGGTAGCGGATCATTGCATGCCGTCAGCGCTGCTCCGCCAATTAGTTTGTTTTGAACTTCGAGTTGATGGCCGAATGCCTCGGCAACCGAGTGCAAGACCAGAACGGCCTGCTCGGCCACTTCAGGACCGATGCCGTCGCCGGGGAGAACAATGATTTTCAGGAGCATGGAGTCATTAAATCACTGAATCATTCAGTGATTGAGTGATTTTGTAATTCGATTGGGTCCGATTCGGAATTACGGAATTTGGACCTATAAGGCAAGCGATCAGTGACCTTCTGGGGTTTCCCCGAGCCTCGCAAATGGATTAATGATTCAATCGCCCAATAACTCAACCCTACACGCCCCACAGGTAGTCTTCCTGCTGCGTTTGCTCGTGGTGTCCTTCGGAAGCAACCGGCAACGGCGCACCGAACGGGTTGGTCGCTGGAGCCACGGGGAACGGTTTCGCCGGTTCCGGGGGCGCGACGCGCTCCGGCGTCGAGATGCCGACGGCAGCCGCCATTGCGGAGGGAATCGGTTCAATCAACGGCGTGGCCGAGGTCGACGGCTTGTGGGTGTCGCGAATCAGTTCCAGCAGATGGTGATCTTCCACATGCTTGATCTTGTCGGCCAGGCGCACAAAGCGGCGGTAGACCTCGTCGAGAGTGCGCCGATCGAACTGGTATCCCAATTGTTCGCAGCGGATGCCAAGCGCATGCCGGCCGGAGTGCTTCCCTAGAACCAGTTTGGAATCGGGCACGCCTACGGACCGCGGCGTCATAATTTCGTAGGTGAGCGGATTTTTCAGCACGCCATCCTGGTGAATGCCCGCTTCATGGGCGAATGCATTGCGTCCGGTAATCGCCTTGTTGGGCTGCACCGGAACGCCAGTGATCTCACTTAGCATCTGGCTGGCGGCAAAAATCTGCTCACTGACTATGCCGGTTTCGTACGGATACTGATCCGGGCGCACACGCATAGCCATCACAATTTCTTCGAGCGAAGCATTCCCAGCCCGCTCGCCAATGCCATTAATGGTGCATTCTACCTGCCGCGCGCCGGCCGCAACGGCAGCTAACGCATTCGCGACGGCCATGCCGAGATCGTTATGGCAGTGGGCGGAAATGGTTACATTTTCGATTCCAGTTACGCGCCGACGGATCGTCTCAATCAGAGCGGCGAATTCGGAAGGAATCGTATAGCCGACAGTGTCAGGGATGTTCAGTGTGGTCGCGCCAGCCTCCACTACTGCATCCAGCACTCGACAAAGAAACTCGGGATCGGTGCGGGTCGCATCCTCGGGCGAAAACTCCACATCTTCACAAAGCGATCGGGCAAAGCGCACCGCTTCCCGCGCCTGCGCGAGGCACTGATCGCGAGTGATCCGGAGTTTGTACTGCAGGTGAATGTCGGAGGTCGCCAGGAATACGTGAATGCGCGGGCGCGCCGCATTCTGCAGAGCTTCCCAGGCGCGCTCGATATCCGGCTGACAGGCACGTGCCAGGCCAGCAATGATCGGCCGGCGGACCACCTCGGCAATCGCCTTAACCGATGCAAAGTCGCCGTCGGAAGCGATGGGAAAGCCGGCCTCAATCACGTCGACTCCGAGCCGGTCGAGCTGATGGGCCAGGCGCAGCTTCTCCTGCTGATTCATACTGCAGCCCGGCGATTGCTCGCCGTCGCGAAGAGTAGTATCGAAAATCCTGATGCTGGGCCGCTCTGCGGTCATGGTACTCCCTCAAGTACAGCTGGAATTCTTATCGTAAGGGCTGTGAGCATAGAAGCAAAACTTATAATTCTTCACAAATGATTAGATAGAGAGATATAATAAGAAACTCTAATAGTTTTCCGGAAATACAATGCTTAGCGCCGAGTCCGCGCAGAACGTCCGCAGAGCTCGCTGAGTATTTGGTTGGCGTTTCTCCTCGGATTTTCTCAGCGTCCTTTGCGTTAGAACCTTTCACGGCGTTGAGCTATCAGGAGGGGTCATGGAGCTTTCTCAACTCGAAGTTTTCCTCGCAGTGGCACGCGAGCGGCGATTTTCGCGGGCGGCCGAGAAACTTTATCGCACGCAGTCGGCCGTCAGCCAGACGGTCCACAAACTGGAGCAGGAACTGGGCGAGGCTCTGTTTGATCGATCTTCCCGCGACGGCGTGCTAACCGACGCCGGCAAGGTGCTCTACGAGTATGCCGAGAAGCTGGTGAATTTGCGGGCGGAGGCTGCGGAATCGCTGACGGAATTGCGCGAACTGCAGAAAGGCAAGCTGGTGATTGCCGCCAACGAATTCACCGCGCTTTACCTGCTTCCGGTACTGGCTGAATTCCGCCGGCTCCATCCGATGATCAAAATCAAGGTGGAGCGCGCATTGGGCAGCCACATCCCTGACGATGTTCTTCGCTACAGCGTCGAGTTCGGCGTACTTTCGTACGAACCGCAGGAACCGGCTTTGTACTCGATCGTCGTGTATCTGGACGAACTGATATTCGTGGTCCCACCCAAACATCCATTGGCCCCGGCACCGGAAATCAGTATCCGGCAGCTGGGCGCGGAGTCTTTTGTGGCGCACATCGTTTCGTCTCCGTATCGGGAAAAGGTGATTCAGCTGTTCAAGACTCACAAAACGCCTCTGCACATGGACCTGGAACTGCCCACGCTGCAGGCGATCAAGCAGTTTGTGGCGATGGGAAACGGGGTTGCTTTCGTGCCGGAAATCAGCGTGGAAACCGAGCTTGCCCGCGGAGAGCTGGTGCGCATTCCGGTTCGCGAACTGCAATTAAAACGCAAGCTGCGGCTCATCTATCGCCGCGATGCGAACCTTTCGCACGCGGCGCGAGCATTCTTGAAGGTTGCGGAGGCAGTGGCGCACGAGCAAAAAGGACGGTATCGCTTCCACCGCGAAAGCTAGCCGAAAACAATGGCAGAAAAAGAAAAGGAGCAAAGAACCTTTGCTCCCTATTCCGTCCAGTGCAAACCTTCGTCAGCAGTCCGCACACACCTCTTCTTCGCGGAAGGATTCCAGCGCTGCCTCGAGCGACGGATGCACGTCGAGCACCGAGTCGAGATTTGTCAGCTCGAGCAGGTTCTGGACCAGCGAATTCGCTCCGGCACATTTGAACGCCACGTTCTCTTTCTGCGCCCGGGTCTGGAGGAGCGCCAGTTCGCCGATGCCGGCGCTATCCATAGAAGTCACTCCTGTTAAGTCGAGCACGAGCTTGCCCGCATGCTGCAGGACTTCCCCCACGACGCGAGCGAGGGCGGCCGCCTCATCGCGATACACGATGCGCCCCTCACAGTGCACGATAACGATGTCACCGCGATTCCGGGTTTCCAAACTGAGCTTCAACTTCGGCTCCTTTTCTAGTCTAAAGACAGCCGGCCCCACCGGCTGTGTCCATGGTTGGCAATCGTTTATAGCTTGCATGTTATTCATAGACGCGGGTCGGTGCCTTTCGGCACCATGAAAATCTGATAAATTTTCATAGGGGCGCGCTCGATGGCCCGGTCGCCGACAAGGGCAAATTTTTGTTGACCGGGACATCTTGGCCATCCGGTACACTGCATCTAACGGATTTCGCTTATAAAGTGACATTTTGCCGGCGCTTGTGCGCCGGGGAGGAACAATTCGTGTCGAGACTCGCCGCCGCGTTGCTGGCATTCGTGGCTTTCCTTGTATTCTCCATTCCCATGTCGGCGCAACTACTCCCAGCGGGAAATGTCTATGTGGGCGTTTCCTATGGTTCGTTGACAAATGTAGTGGTCAAACAGAGTTATCGCGGCTGGAACGGTTCCTTTGAAGACATCGCTTTCTCCAATCATCCCCATCTGGGTCTGGTGGCTGACGCCAGCGGCTTCTATCGGCCCAACGTCAATTTGTACAATTTTCTGGCCGGTGCGCGGCTGTCGACCGATTTCGGCAAATGGCGCCCGTTTATGCACGGGATGGGCGGTGTGCGTCACACCAATTCCACCGGTTTCATTACCAATCAATACCTCATAGATTTCGGCGGAGGGGTGGACTATAAGCTTCCATTCCGGAACTTTTCCTGGCGACTTCAGGGAGATTACATGTTCAGCCACTACCTCAGCGCGAACCAGAATGACTTTCGCGCCTCCACCGGAATCGTCTGGCGATTCTGACTCCCAACTGCCGGCCCTTCTACGTCGGCGTGCCAAACCAGGTTTTTTCGGCAGCATCCTAGCGATAACCGTTCTCGTTTCCAGATCATCCAAAGAACTTCGCGGATAAGACGGGGTTATCAAATTTAGAACGGAGGAGTTATGCGCACCATCATCGTGACAGCTTCGCTGTTGTTCTTCAGCGTTTTCGCGCAGGGCCAGATTCCCACCTCCGGCAACGTTTTCGTCGGATATTCATACGTGAATACCGACTTGTCCCCGGCAGGTCGTAACAGCACGAATGGCTGGGAAGCGACGGTGGAAGGCAAGCTGCTTCCTTTTATCAGCATGGCAGCTGATTTCAGCGCGTACTACGGTTCGGAGAACATCACAATCTATCCCCCTCTGCCCTGCCCGATTGGAAATCCGAATTGCGGGCCTATAGTCGAGAGCGTCGGCACCGCCGAGCACAATTATCTCTTTGGACCGCGCGTATCAATCTCGGTGTCGAAGTTTCGTCCCTTTGCCGAAGCTTTGGTTGGCGCTGGACACATAAACGCCAACGCGGCGGGATCGGATACGTCCTTCGCCACCGCGATAGGCGGCGGCTTGGACTATAAGCTTCTGCGCATTCTGGCGTGGCGATTCCAGGGCGACTATCTGCGGACGAGCTTTTTCTCAAGCACTCAAAGTAACGTGCGCTTGACGACAGGCATTGTGGTGCGGTTCTGAGAGTAGCGGGCTGCGCCGGCGACCGTTGACACTTCCGCACTCTTTCGGTTGAATGTTTCTTGGCTGCGACGCTCGCAGGAGCCGTCAGCCATAATCTAATCCTTGGAGCTATCAATGTCCGCACCCAGCCGCCGGCCGGAGATTCGCCGACGCCGCACCCGGAAAGAGAAAATCAGCCAGCTGCGCAAGCGCCTTGCGGCCGCCAAGACGGACGCCGACCGTTCGCGCCTCACCGCCAAACTGCACAAGCTGTCAGTCGGCTCACCTGGCCATCCGCTGCTGAAATAGATCCGCCGTCGTCTCCTTTTTCAAGCACGTCGGAGGATGAAAAGTTTCCGGCGGCGATTTCCGCTATCTCAATCGGCGGCGGGCTGTTGATTGCGCACCCTCGCGTCTGCGGGACCAGTTTCGCCGTACGCTTCGACAATGCGCCGCACCGACGCCTCCCAGGAAAACCTGGCTACCTGCTGGTAGCCACGTTCTCGCAGGCGCTGGCGCAGTGCCGCGTCGGTCAGAACGCGGTGCAGGGCGCGCATAATTTCAAATACATTCTCGGGATTGACCAGCACCGCGCCGCTTCCCACGACCTCGGGCAGCGACGATACATTGGAAGTGACAACGGGGGTACCGTGCGCCATCGCTTCCAGAGGCGGCAGGCCGAAGCCTTCGTAGAGAGACGGGAACACGAACACTTTGGCCTCGTCGTAGAAAATTCGCAGCACGTCGATGGGGACGAATCCCAGAAATCGCACGTCATTTTGCACGCAGCTGCGAATGACGGTCCGCCGTAGATCGGGATTACCCGACAGATCGTCTCCAATAATGATCAGTTTCAGGTCCGGGTACGCCTGGCTGCGCTCCAGTTCCGTCTTCAGCGCAGAAAAGGCCTCGATCATCCGTACGACGTTTTTGTGCGGGCTGACGCGCCCCGCGTACAGCAAGAATGGATACGTCACCTGATAGCGCTGCGCAATCAACTCGCGATCGGCGGCGCTGGCGTGGCCGTGCAGGAAACGCTCGTCAATCGCGTTGTAGACGACTTCGATGCGGTCCGACGGAATCTCAAACAGCTTCTCTATTTCAGTTTTGGTGAAGTTTGAAACTGCGAAGATGCGAGCTGCTCCCGCGAGCACCCTGCGCGTGAGCTGAAAATGCAGACTGCGCCAGAAACCGGTCTGCTCACGAGCCCGTGACATGTGATCGAGCATGTCGTGCACGGTCATCACGTAGGGACACGGGAGCGCGCGCGGGACAGAGAATAGATTGGGTATATGGACCAGATCGCATCCCAAGCGCTTGACCATGTTGCGGAACTCGCGGAAACCTTGTATGGAATGTTCAGGGGCAGTCAGTGCGATGGTGCGAAAATTGGACGGAAGTGCATCAATTTCTTGCGCTCTGGACGGGGATCCGATCAGAAAGTAATTGTTTTCCTGGTCGAGCCGTCCGAGGTTGCGCACCACATTGCGAATGTAAGTGCCGATGCCAAACTCGGTCATCCGCCGGATGTCGATTGCAATCTTCACCGAGGAGATTTAACCACAGAGAGCGCACAGGAACACAGAGGAATTCCGTAGTCAATAGATTTCGGCGAGGGGCCTGGAGCTCCCACGCCTCTACAAATATCCGAGGCCGTAGCCCGTAGGGGACGAGGGGCCGCCGAGGCTCCTATGCCTACTCTCTACGCATCCTTACTCTCTACGCGCGCACCTCGGCCTGGGCTCTTGCCCGGCGCTCGGCATACAGCGGAAACGCCTCGCAGAGTTCCAGCACCTGCTTGCGGACTTTCGCCAGAACTGCCGCATCCGTACGATGCAGCAGGACTTCGGCGATCCAGTGCCCGATCTGCCGCATTTCGGCTTCTTTCATGCCGCGCGTGGTCAAGGCTGGAGTCCCGATGCGAATGCCGCTCGGCTTGAGCGGCGGATTCGTGTCGAACGGAATCGCATTCTTGTTAACCGTGATTCCAGCTTCGCCCAGAGCTTTTTCAGCTTCACTGCCGAGCATGCCCTTCGAGAAAACGTCGACCAGCATTAGGTGGGTGTCGGTGCCGCCGGAGATGACACGGAAGCCCTGATCTGCCAAAGTCTGCGCCAAAACCTTTGCGTTGGCGACGATCTGCCGCGCATAATCGCGGAATTCAGGCTGCATTGCCTCGTGGAAGCAGACAGCTTTCGCGGCGATGATGTGCACCAGCGGCCCTCCCTGCATGCCCGGGAAAACGGTTTTGTCGATCGCCTGGGCAAATTCCGCTTTGGAAAGAATCATCCCCGAACGCGGCCCGCGCAACGTTTTATGGGTAGTCGAGGTAACAATCTGCGCGTGCGGCACGGGGGAGGGATGCACTCCGCCGGCTACCAATCCCGCGAAATGCGCCATGTCGACGAGATAAAGCGCTCCGACTTTATCGGCGATCTGTCGCATGCGGACAAAATCGATGATCCGCGGATACGCGCTTCCTCCGCCAATGATCAGCTTCGGCCGCTCTTTCTCCGCCAGCTTTTCGAGCTCGTCGTAGTCGATCGTTTCCGACTCCTTCGTCACGCCATAGGGAACGATCTTGTAGGTCTTGCCCGAAAAATTCAGATGATGCCCGTGCGTGAGGTGTCCGCCATGAGCGAGGTTCAGACCGAGAATCGTGTCGCCGGGCTGCAACACGGCCGCGTAGGCCGCCATATTCGCCTGCGAGCCGGCGTGGGGCTGCACATTGGCGTGTTCCGCCCCAAACAACTGCCTGGCACGATCGCGCGCCAGGTTCTCGACGACATCCGTAAACTCGCACCCGCCGTAATATCGCTTGCCGGGATATCCCTCGGCATATTTGTTCGTGAAGACTGATCCGGCAGCTTCGAGGACGGCTTCGCTCACGAAATTTTCCGAAGCGATCAGTTCCAGACCTTCGTGCTGACGGCGAGTTTCGTTGTCGATCGCCGCAGCAACCTGCGGATCGGTTTCGTACAGCGGACGGTACATCGCAGAGTTCTTCATCTCGTTTTCCTCGTCTCGTAAACATCCGGCTGGTGCATTTCCATGTACCTCTCGGGCGCCTTCAGCGGAGTAAATCCAAATTTCGCGTAGAGCTCATGCGCATCACGGGTCAGCAAAATCCAGCGGCGCAGGCCCTGCAATGCCGCATGCTGCATGATGCACTCCATCATCCACTTGCCCAGGCCGCGCCCGCGATGCGATTCCAGCACGAATACATCGCCAAGATATGCAATCGTGGCAAAATCGCTGATCACACGAGCAAAGCCTACCTGCACAGGCCGAGCCGCTCCACTTCCTGCCGGGTGCCCCATGTCTCGCCTTCTCTGCGAGACATGGGTCGGTTCGCCCGTACAATCATAAATCCCGAAGCACAGGGAATGCGCGGTCGATCTTGCGACCAGTTCGCGAGATATGCCTTTCGCCCAATAGCAATTGGTCAGAAAGTTGTAGATGACGTCTAAATCGAGAAGTTCAGGATCTGTGCTGAGAACGAATCCCTCGCGCTTGTGCTCGACAATGCTTCCCGCAGTAATGGGTAAGATCCTTTCTCAGCAATTTTAGCTCGACCCAGGGCTGTGAATTGAGGCCCGGGCACCGCACGAAGAAACGGGACAGAGACTTCCAGGTAGGGACTTATTTCTTTTCTGGAACGCTTGACCAGCGAGGGATTCCGTCGTATTGTTACAAGAACATTACACACTAAGTCTACCGACTTAGTTGAGTTAACTCCCTCGCTGTAGAAGTCAATCACCGGTTAGCTTAGGAGCCTCTTTGAATGGGAAAACTCATCCTGGTGCGTCATGGGCATACCTGTCTCAATCTTCCAGGCCGTGATGAACGCTTGCGGGGCTGGCTGGATCTACCCTTGGATCAACAGGGAATGGATGAAGCCGCGCAGACCGCTGAGCGTTTAGCCAATTATCAGGTCGATGCGATCTTTTCCTCCGATCTGCGCCGCGCCCGCCAAACCGCGGAAGTGCTGCGGCGGAGAGTGCGGGCACCGCGTATCAGTTCCACCGCAGACCTGCGCCCCTGGAATCTGGGAGTGTTTTGTGGTCAGAGGGTACGGGACATTCTGCCGTTTCTCAATTTGCTCAATCAGCATCCCGAGATTGCTGCCCCAAGCGGGGAATCGTTCTATCAGTTTTACGGCCGCTACTCGCGCCGTTTGTATAGTCTTTTGGATCTCGCTCTCCAGACGCCGGGATGCATCGTCGCAGTCACCCACGTCCGCAATGTTCTGGCTTCGCATTGCGTCATCGAGCACGGCAACCCCGAACGGGTTCCGGTTCGCGGGGGGCCGCCCACGGGCACGCTCGTTCTCGTGGAAAACCAGAATGGAATCTGGAAAATGCGCGTAGACGCGGGATCTGCCAGAGGACAAGTTCCCCCACCGATGCTGCAAGACGCGTCCACTCCGGTGCTGGCCGAGGCGCGGGCATGAGTCGCAGTCGCGATGATTTCTCAGCAGCTTCGAAGCCCGCTCTACGCCCCGGACCACTTTTCGTCATCAGTATGGGTCGCGGAGGTTCGTCATTGCTGTATGCGCTGTTGAACAAACATCCGCAGGTGGCGCTCATGTTTGAGGCTGATCTGATGTGCCTGCGTCCGATGTTTCTGAAGCCATCAAACTCTCTGTATTGGCCGGAGCGCTGGAACCTGCGCAACGATGCCCTGCGACGCCATGGACTGACACCTGAGGATGTCCGGCATGCTTCGCCCAATTTTGTGAGTGCCTTCACAGCCACGCATCAGCTTTTTGCCATGCGAAGAGGCGCATCCATCTGGGGAGACAAGTCGCCATTCTATTTCGATCGTCTGAACCAGATGGCCGACGACTTTCCCGATGCCCGTTTCATCATTCTGTGGCGCGACCCTGAGGACACAGCTAATGCTGTCTTGCGGGCAGCCGCGGCGGGAAGCGCGCATTTCAGCCGGCGCGGTGCCATATTACGCGAACTGCTTGGATATGAAGTCCTGAAGAAAGAGTGTGACCGCTTGTTCAGTCGTGGCTTGCCCGTCTGTCAGATCAATTACGAAGACCTGGTTTCGGAGACGAGGCTGGTCATGCAGAAGGTTTGTGAGTTTCTTGAAATTCCCTATTGCGAAAGCGTCTCCCATCTGGAGGGCGCGGACCGCTCGGCGATCTATGTGGGGAAGTTCCACTCGCTGATTCGACGCAATGAGATTGTGCCGGGTCGACGTCCCCGACTTACCAACGCCGCTCAGCATCAGAGAATTGGCGGGTACATCGAATTTTGGCATCGAGTTTACGGCGAAAACTGGCCTTCCCGTGACAACGCGGCAGCTGATCACGTTCGCCCACCTCACCTGCTTCGGAGAATCATTGACCGAACGTCATACCGCGCGCTTAGAGGTTGGGATCAGATCACGCGAATAGGATTCGCGCTTGCGCCAATTACACTGCTGAATTGGCATCGGCGTCGCCATCAATTGCCTGTTCAACAGGTGAACAGCACAGCGCATGCTTCCCACTCCCCTCAGAAAACGGAACTTACTTCCGCAGCCCGTTGAGCGCCGGTCTGCTCAGAAGGCCGTGCGCAGAAATGACGCTAACTGCCATCCGTCGATGTACTTGTACGGCGTTTCGCCGGTCGTGTAGTGACCGCAGGGCAAGGCGACAACTTTATGGTCGAGTTCATGGCGCGCAAACTCCGCCACAATTTGTCGCGAAAACTCGGGCAAGAAGGTGAGATCGTACTTCGCGTAGATGATCAGCGACTTTTTCGGCCAGCGTGAAAACTGGTCGAAATACGCCATGGGACTGATCGCCATCCACACCTGCCGCAACCGTTCCAGATCGATCTTCTGCTCAATTCCCTGCCGGATGTGCCGCGTCGACTGGCCGTGCCAAACAACGTCGGCAAAGTAAGTCGACGCATGATTAAACCCCGCGACTCGAACGCGTGGGTCGTGCGCCGCCGCCAAAAACGCGTAACAGGATCCCAGACTCGTGCCCACGATTCCAAGCTGCGTGTAGCCCTGTTCTTCAAGCCAGTCGAGGCAGCAGCGGATATCGACCGCACCTTGCCGAGCGGCATCGAGGGTGCGGCCAATATTCGCAGAAACAGCGTAATCGGCGCGCCCAATCTCCGCTGGCATGCGAATGTCGTGATAGGGCATGCTGAGGCGCAAGACCGAAACTCCCAGCAGATTCAGCACGCGGCACAAGCTCGTATACGCAATCGCATCCGCGTTCCAGTGCGGCAGAAGCACAATCGCCCGCCGCCCGTACACTCCGAACCAGCGCGCATTCGCCAGATTATTTTCCGCATAGGGCGTGCGAACCGGTGACGTAAATCGCAGAAATTCCGCAAACGTCCCTTGGACCTTATCTTCCAGCTTCGGATCCGGAACTTCCCGGGTGGAAAAAACCTGCACTTCGCGCCGCTCGAGGCGAAAGTCCTTCGGACACGAGTACGAAAAAAAATCATCGCTCGCGGCCAGGATACGCGGGTTGTAGTCGACAAAAAACTTTTCTGGATCTTCCGGGTTATGGCCCGGGCGAAAGCCGTTGCGACAAGGCCAATCCCGGGACCACTCCGCGCCCCACTCCAGCGGACGCACCACGCGATTGTTGTCAACCGAAGTGAGCCGGTGCTCCCAGTCGTACATCCACTGCGCGTAGCGGGAAGGCATGGTCGACTCATAGTTTAGCAATGAACGGGCGGTCTCATCCGCGAGACAACAGGCAATGGTCGCAATGAGAGGTTATCAATCAGCAAATTGCGCGCGAATGGAGTGCGTCACCCGATGGTGCGACTCGATCCTTATTAAACAACAAGAAATGTCCAAGCGTTGAAGCTGGGGTGGTGATGCTCTGAGGTCTGTTCTGACTAGCTCACGTATCTGCGCGGCACGCGTTTGGAGATATTACAGAGAATCTCATACGGAGAGCTGTTGGCCAGCCGCGCGTGTTCCAGTGCGTCGACGCTCATTCCATCTCTACTGCCCAATAAGATCACTTCATCCCCGACAGAAACGCCGGGAATCCCGGTCACGTCGGCGAGCGTCAGATCCATTGAAATGCTGCCCACGATGGGCGCGTAATGGTCGCGGACGATCACCCGGCCGCGATTCGAAAGTTGCCGGTTGTATCCGTCCGCGTAGCCGACAGGCAGGACGGCAACATGAGCCGCCGCCCTGGTCACATAGGTCCCGTTGTAACCAAGCGGTTGATTGGCTGCGAAATCGCGCAAAGATAGAATGCGCGTTTTCCAGGTCAAAATCGGCTTCACTGGCAGGCGCAGCGTTCCACCGCTCACCTCGCGGCCCGCGCGTTGAAACGGCGGGTAATAGCCGTAGAGCGCAACTCCTGGACGGACCATGCTGTTCCCGTTCACATTTGACCACGTCTCTCGCCGCGAAATAACTGCGCCCGTGTTGGCCATGTGCACAAAGGTGGGGTTCAGGCCTGCCTCACGCACCATGCCCCGCGCAATTTCAAAGGCGTGCACCTGTTCGGCCACGGAAGGCGCGTCCATGATCTCTGAAGAAGCCAGATGCGTGGAAAGTCCGTCGAGCGCAAGATGCGGGCTGGACTTGATAACTGCGAGCACGGCGGAGAGCTTTTCCACGCTCACACCCAATCGCCCCATGCCTGTATCGACCTTCAAGTGCACGGGATGTCGCCCCACTCCCAGGGCCGCCGCGGCGCCATCCAACAACTCGATATGCCACGGTTCCCACACCGTGGGAGTGAGTTTCAGGCGGATAATTTCGCTCTCTTCGCCGCGCCAGAATCCCGTCATCAGCAGAATGCTGGCCTTGATTCCGGCCTCGCGCAGTGGAATCGCCTCGTCCAACGATGTGACTCCCAGCCAGGGCGCGCCCTCCGCCTCCAGCGCTCGCGAGCACTCGATGGCTCCGTGCCCATATGCGTCTGCTTTCACGACCGCGCAAATCGTGACGTTCGCTCCGACGTGTTTCTGCACCGTGCGAAAGTTCTGGCGCAGCGTGGCTAGTGATACTTCAGCCCACGTCGGGCGCGTCGCGGTCCGGCTCAGGATTTCGGCTGTGGTTGCCACTTTCGCGATTATAGCGGGAGCAGTTGCTGGAAGCGCTCTTCAAAACCCAGGCAAGGTAATCTCGCGTAACGTGATCGTGAGAATGGGAAGCCCCGGCCGAGCGACGTTGCGACCTGATAGATCAGGCGTCATGAGCAGTCCGCAGCATGCGTCTTTTGGGCTGATGACCTTCGTAATCGGGGCGGTGGATTGCCGGATTGCTGCAAGTAGCACCCGCTCCTAGAATCGAGGCAGGGTTTCGTGCGCTTTTTTCCTCATGGCTGAACTCACAAAACGACTGGACCGGGCGGAACTGGCCAAGCGCATCGAGCGCGCAGAGAAGTTGCTGCAGAAGGGCAAGACCGCCGAGGCGCTGGAAGAGTACCTGCAGGTTCTGAGGGACGATTCGGAAAACGATGTCGTGCGGCAACTGGCTGCGGATCTATCGCTTTCGCTGAGCCGGAATGCGGACGCGGTGCGGCTGCTGGGCGAGTTATTCGAGCGTCAGGTTGGCGCCGGGGACGCAACCAGAGCCAGCCTTACCTATAAGAAGTTGGTTCGGCACGGGAACCCGACCTGGCAGCAGAAATATCGGTTTGGGCAGTTGCTGGAAGCCTCAAACAAGAAGCTGGCAGTCGGGACCTACGAGGCTGCCCTCTCGGACCTGGCGAAACTGGGAAAAAAGCAGGAGTTGTCGGAGATTCTGCAGCGGATCGTCGAACTGGAACCGACGCAAGCCAATTATCTGCGCGTGGCCGAACTCGCGTCGGAAATGGGCAATCACAAAGCGGCGGCCGGAGCGTTCCAGCGCGTCGCGCAACTGGCGGAAGCCGATGGCGCCGATGCCTCGCAATGGTACGAGCGCGCTTATCAGGAAGATTCTTCCGATCAGGGAATTGCACTTGCCTATGGGAAGACGCTGTTGTGCCAAGGTCAGATCGGAGCGGCAATTTTCATTCTCGAGCCGCAAGTCAACTCCGGTCAGGGTACTCCGGAGTTGCGTGACGCCTACGCTGGCGCGCTGCTGGCTGCGGGCCGTCTCGCGGAAGCGGAGCCGTTAGTCTGGCAATTGTTTGAGACGAATCCCGGACGAGTGCAGCAGGTAATCTCTCTCATCGGAAATTTCCTGGATACGGAACAGGACGATGCTGCAGTCGCGCTGGCCCGCAAGCTCGAGCAATTTCAGCGCCGACGCGGCGAACGGCGGCAGTTTACCGCCATCATGGAGGATCTGACGAACTCGCATCGCGCTTCGGTGTTGATGCTCGAGTTCCTCAGCGAGCTCTACAACTCCTCGAACCGCGAGAGCGATTACTCCCAGACTCTGCTCAAACTTTTTGATCTCTATTGCAGCACCGGAGACTTCGGCAAGGCGGCCGAGTGTCTGGATCGAGCGGCCGAGGTTGATCCCTATGAACCCGGGCACCTGAAGCGACTCGACATGCTGAAGGGCAAAGTCGAAGACGGGCGCTTCAAGGTAATCTCTTCTCGCTTCAACACCGTGAGCAAACCGGCGGAGGAACCGGTTCCTGTAGACCAACGAACTCTGGGCGCGTCGACGCTGCAGGATTTAATGTTGCAGGCAGAAATCCTTGTGCAGTACGGTATGCGGAACAAGGCGGTCGAGCGCCTGCAGAGAATTCAGGAGATGTTTCCGCGCGAGGAAGAACGGAACGAAGATCTGCAGCGTCTGTATCTTTCGGCCGGAGTAACGCCACGGTATGCGGGAGCTGCTCCGTTGCCTCCTACCGCCGCGTCCACTCCAGCGACGGCAAGTGCTCCTCCCGCGGCTGATCCGGCAGGCGACGTGAGCAGCTTTACACGCGTAGCAGAAATCACGCGGAAGCTCTATCACCAGGGCACGGCGCAGGCGGTTCTGGCAAGCGCGGTAAAAGAGATCGGAGCGCATTGGCAAGCAACGCGGTGCATCGCGGCGATGGGAAAGCCTGGCCTGCCCCCTACTGCGGTAGATGAGTCGCTTGCGGAAGGCGTAAGGAAAGCGAGCAGCTCGACCATTACCGAATTGATTTCATGTCTGCATCAGGCAGCAGAAGGGCACGAACCATTAGTTCTCGCCGATGCCACAAATGCGCCGGCATTGGAAGCCGCGAAAAAGGCCATTTCCGATATGGGAGCCGTGTCGATTCTTGCGATCCCTCTGGCTGATGGCGAAGAAACTGGCGGGTTGCTGGTGTTGATCCAGAACAAGCCGCGCACCTGGCAGCAGGCCGATATCGTTGTGCTGAAGACGCTGGCCGACCAGATGATGATTGCGCTGAACAACGCCGGGCTGCGGAGGCTGGTGAAAAATCTTTCGGTCACGGATGAGAAATCAGGCTTGCTCAAGCGTGCTTCTTATATCGACCTCCTTCTGGCCGAGAGCAAGCGTGCGATTCAGAATTCCACCGCGCTTTCGCTGCTGTTGATGCAGTTTGGCCGGAGTGCGTCGATGATCAAGGAACATGGCGAAACTGAAGTGATGTCAGTGATGGAACGAGTGGGGCAGATGTTTGCTGCCAACATTCGATCGAACGATCTGGCATTTCGCTATGACACGACGACGATTGCCATCCTGCTAGGCGAGACGGCGGAGCGCGAGGCCATGTTGGCCGTAGAAAAATTGCGCAAGATTATTGCTGAGGTCCGCTTTCCGGCGAAAGGTGGAAGCGAAAACGGGGTGCCGGCGCTTTTCTCGGCAGGGTTAGCGGAAGCCGTAATTCGCACGGAATATGACCCGGTCGATGTGGTCACGGAAGTGATCAATCGGGTCGAGCACGCTCTCGGCCAGGCAATGTCGCAGGGTCCAGGCAAAGTAGTGGCGCTTGGAGCGACGCTCGCCGCAGGCGCAGTCGCGTAAGGGTCCTTCCTAGCCACGTATTCCTCTTGCCGTTCAGCGAGCCAGCAATATCACAGCCGACACAACCGCTAGCGATGCTGATAGATAGAATGGAACGCCCGCCCCGTAGACCTTCCACAGTTCTCCGGTAATCAGGCTGGCAGCGAGAGTGGCCAAACTGGTTACAAAGAAATAAACTCCCAAGGCACGTCCGCGAATTTCCTCTACAACTGTCTCGACCACAAGTGCCTTCAACACTGGCTGCGTGAGCGCGTAGTAGATACCATAGACAGCCATAGCGCTCCAGATGGCGAATTTGGAAGGCGCGCGTCCGAAGACCGCATACACTGCGGCAAAGATGAGGTAGCCGGCGGCGGCGATCCATTTTCTAGAATGGCTGCGGCGGGAGAAGCGGTCGCTGAGCCACCCGGCCGGCCAGGAGCCGAGAGTATAGGTGACGTTGAAGACTAGTCCGAGCAGGGGCGCAAGCGCGACCGAGATACCGACACTCTGTGCCCGCATGACAAGAAACATGTCACTGGAATTGCCAAGAGAAAACAACGTCACCGCGATAAGGACGAGGTAGAAAGACGCACTCAGCCCGCCTTCCGCAGCTATGGGGCCGATGGTGGAACCATTCGGCCTTGGCGTCGGGGTGGGATTGAAATCAGAAGCACGCCGCTTCGTTTCAAGGATGCCGAGCGCGGCGACTAGAACGCACACCGCTCCTGGAACCGCGGCAGCCCAGAAAACAGTGCGAATTCCGTAGTGCGAGAGCAGGACCAGGGCGCTCAGCGGACCCGCGATTGCTCCGGCAGAGTCGAGGGATTGAATCAGCCCATAAGCGGAGCCGAGACGCTCTTTTCCCACTGACTCGGCGACCATCACGTCGCGGGGTGCGCCACGAACACCCTTGGCTGCGCGATCCGCGAAGCGAATCAGCAGAATCTGCCACCAGGCAGTTGTGATTGCCAGTATCGGTTTGACTACATTAGCCACCGCGTATCCGGCAACGACGAGAGGCTTGCGGCGGCTGAGATGGTCGGCAAGATATCCGGAAAAAAGCTTGGCAAACGAAGCAACGCTTTCCGCGATTCCTTCGATGAGTCCCAGTTGCGCCGGTCCTGCGCCCAGAGAAACAAGAAACGCGGGCAGGACCCAGTACGCCATTTCGGTGGCTGTGTCGTTGAAGAATGAGGTGATGCCAAAGGCGTAGACGTTGCGGGATGAGGATCTCGCGGTCTGCGGCTGGGAGGATTCAGGCACCAAGAATTTTTACCACAGAGGCACGGAGGCACGGAGAATCAGTGAAGAGAATGCTGCAAGCGTCATTTTTTGCTGACAACTGACTACCGGGCGGGCGGCAACTGCGTTTCAGTACATCGCGTCGTACTTCGTTACGACCCAGTCTCCGGCCTGATGCGCCATGGTGAGCGTGAACAGATCCTGGTCAACTCCAGATTGCGTCGGTCCCGCATTGCTGAGGCGCTTGGCGCGATAGTGAAGGATGATAAATGGACGCGCGTCCTCCCAGTCCGCCAGTTGCCATGAAATCAGCGGATGCTGCGCTTCCGTCTTGCAGATGTAGCGGGCGTAGTGCTTGTGATAATCGTGCTCCCACTTGCTGAGCAGTTCGTCGCAGTGGCCATCGCTCATCTCGCGCAGGAATTTGTTGGCAGCGTGTTCAGTTGAGCGGTCGCGCAGCGGATTCAGCTTGATTTCGATCGGCAGGCCGGTCAGTGGATCGTGATCTTCTGAACGCTCCAGGACCGGCGGTTGATTGCTGA
Source organism: Candidatus Sulfotelmatobacter sp. (assembly GCA_030039195.1). GTDB lineage: Bacteria > Acidobacteriota > Terriglobia > Terriglobales > Acidobacteriaceae > Sulfotelmatobacter. The sequence continues at coordinate 5,935 of JASHQK010000104.1, read as the reverse complement.
GCCACCACAGATATCCAAGAAAGATCAGCACCAGCAGCGATCCGGCGCCGGCGGCAATGCCGATCTGGGTCTTGGTGAAGGCCATTAAGGAAGTTTAAGAAGGTGGCAACAGTAACGACAAGATTACCGGCGTGAGACGCGGAGGGACATGTACGGGTGGGGCCGGCTCTTTCAGCCTGGCTCGTTGTCAGTCGGCGAGTTGCATAGGTCCTTCGGCGGAAAAGAGCGGCGCCTCAGGATGACATCGCTCACGAGCCACTCGATTTGCTGCAGATAAAGAAAAAGGCACGGCGCGTGCCGTGCCTTGCCTTGCCTTCAGGGCCTAAAACCCCGATTCTTTTTTAGCTCTGTCTGGCGCAGCTGAAGCCGGGACCTTTCAAAGCGGGGACCGCGGCACGAGTAAACTCGCGCCCTTCTCGTTATTCTTTCTTTTCGCCTTCGTCCGCTGCTGGTGCCGCTTCTTTTTCTGCCTGCGCTTGCGCTTCGGCTTCTTCCATTGCCTTCTTGGCTTCGGCGGCCTTTTTGGCACGGGCTTCGGCACGCTTCTCGCGTTTTTCGTCGAGAACTTTCTCGCTGCCGAGCAGTTCGAGGAATGCACGGTCGGCGCCGTCGCCCTTATTCCACTGCGTGCGGATGATGCGGGTATAACCGCCTTCGCGGTCGCCGAAGCGCGGACCGATGGTATCGAACAGCTTTACGACGGCTTCGTCGGTCATGAGGTACGAGGCGGCGAGACGGCGCGCGGAAAGATCACCGCGTTTGCCAAGCGTGATCATCTTTTCGACTAGTGGCCGCGCGGCTTTCGCCTTGGGAACAGTCGTCTCGATGCGCTCTTCGACGATGACGGATGTGACAAGATTGCGCAGCAGCGAGCGCCGGTGGGCGGTGTTTCGTCCGAGTTTATAGCCTGCAACTTTGTGACGCATGGGTAAACCCTCAGCGGTCTTGAATATGGATGCATCCCTTTGGCGTGTTATGGCTCGCATGCGCGAGCGCGCCAATCGGGACGCTCAGATCCTTCGGCGGGCAAAAGCACCCGCCTCAGGATGACAACTCTTTCTACAGCTGGTCGTCCGGTCCGTAAGCGGATGCGGGCAACGGTACGTTCGACGTCGGTCCGGGCACGGCGTTGCCATGCTCGTCAATCTTCATGCCGAGGCTCAATCCCATCGACGACAGAATCTCTTTGATCTCGTTCAGCGACTTGCGGCCGAAATTTTTGGTCTTGAGCATTTCGGCTTCGGTCTTCTGCACGAGCTCGCCGATGGTCTGAATGTTGGCGTTCTTCAGGCAGTTGTAGCTCCGCACGGAAAGCTCGAGCTCCTCGACGGAACGGTTGAGGTTCTCGTTGTGGATCTCGGGCTTGCGATCGTCGGCGGCCGACGTGCCGGTTTCGATCTCTTCCTCGAAGTTGATGAAGATGTTCATGTGATCCTTCAGCAGCTTCGCCGCCAAGCCGATCGAATCGGCGGGCGTGATGGAGCCGTTGGCCCAGACTTCGAGCGTGAGCTTGTCGTAATCGGTGATCTGGCCGAGACGCGCGGCTTCGACCGTGTAATTACATTTGCGCACCGGCGAGTGGACGGAATCGATCGGGATGAATCCGATGCCGAGATCCTCATCGAAATTCTTGTCGGCGGAGACGTAGCCTCGGCCACGCTTCAGCCGCATTTCCATATCGAGCTTGCCGCCTTCGCTGACGGTCGCGATGTAGACGTCTTTATCCAGCACCTCGACATCGCCGTCCGCTTCAATCATGCCGCTGGTGACCACCCCCGGTTGATCGGCGCGCAGGTAGATCGCTTTCGGCGCGTCGCCGGCAAGTTTGAACGGAATCTGCTTCAGGTTCAGGATGATGTCGGTCGCGTCCTCGACCACCCCGGGGATTGACTGGAATTCGTGCAGCACGCCTTCCACTTTCACCGCGGTGACGGCCGCGCCCTCGATCGAACTCAGGAGCACGCGGCGAAGAGCGTTGCCGATGGTGGTGCCGAATCCGCGCTCAAACGGCTGCGCCCAGAAAATTCCGTACTTGTCGGTGAGTGTGGATTGATCAACTGCGAGACGTTTCGGTTTTTGGAAACCTTTCCAAAGCATTGTTTCTCTCCTTCGACCATGTGGCTCGACTAGGCATCCCGGAAAGCCCAGTTCCGGTCAAACGCCTCAGAGGGCTGATCTGGTGCGAAATAGGCTTCGTACAAACTTGAGTTCAGATGCACGCGAGATTCCTCGCCTCGCGGCTTCGCCGCCCCCGGCTAAAGCCAGGGGTCTACCAAGAAACGCGAGGCTTCGGAATGACGCAATACTATTTACTATAAAGTTCCACGATCAACTGCTCGTTGACGGGCAGCTGGATATCTTCGCGCTTGGGCAAATTGAGAACCCGTCCCTTGAAGTTGTCGCGATCAACTTCGAGCCAGGTCGGCTGCGTGCCGTGGCTAGCGAATTCCTTCGCGAGTTCAAGGACGGTCAGCTTCTTTGAATTCTCACGGATCGCAATCTCTTCGCCCGCGCTCACCTGGTACGAAGGAATATTGACCTTGCGATTGTTGACCGCAACGTGTCCGTGGCGCACCAACTGGCGCGCTTGACGCCGGGACTGGGCGAATCCCATGCGATAAATAACGTTATCGAGTCGGCATTCGAGTTGCTGCAGCAGCTTCTCGCCGGTAACGCCTTTCCACTTGAGCGCCTTCTCGTAATAGTTGCGGAACTGGCCTTCCTGGGCGAAATAGATGCGCTTGGCTTTCTGCTTCTCGCGCAGTTGCAGGCCGTAGCCTACGACTTTGGCCTTGCGGTCTTTCCCATGTTGTCCGGGAGCGAAGTTGCGCTTCTCGATGGGACACTTATCGCTGAAACACTTTGCGCCCTTGAGGAAGAGTTTCATCCCCTCGCGGCGGCATAGACGGCAAACTGCATCGGTGTATCTGGCCAATTTTCTTCTCCTTTTGATGACCGGTTTACGGGTTTGGCTTCACCCTTCGTCCCGGTCAGACTTGTCACTTATTTCTGCTCTGTATCTCCGACGAGCAGGCAATATCCATCTGGATCATCGATCCGAAACTCGCCATGCTTGGCGTGAGGCGGATAGCTTAGTTCGCTGGGCTTAAGTCCCCGCGCGATCAATTGCTGGCGGTACGCCGCAACACCCTTCGCGTACAAGTAAAACAGAACATCCTGCGCATCCGGATTCATGGGACGGGCCGTACGCACCAGCATCAACTCGGCTCCGCCGTTCCGCAGGTACGCCCATTGCACGGCGCCGCTGTCGGCCATCAATCTATGTGCCACCGTGAAACCAAGTTTCGCGTACCATTCCAGAGAGCGCGCAACATCGTCCACGTGCGCCATGGGTGTAAGACCAACAAGGCTGGGAGCGCCGATAGTTGCTGCACGTTTCTAGACTCTCCGTCTTTTCGGTGGACGGCAGCCGTTGTGCGGGATCGGCGTCGTGTCGCGGATCGAACGTACTTCGATCCCGGCGGCAGCTAAAGCGCGCACCGCCGATTCGCGGCCCGATCCAGGTCCGCTCACGCGGACGTCAACGCTACGCACGCCATGATCGCGCGCCATGTTGGCGGCGTTCATGGCAGCCTGCTGGGCGGCGAAGGGCGTGCCCTTACGAGATCCGCGGAAGCCGAGCGATCCTGAGCTCTTCCACGACAGAACATTGCCGTTCATGTCGGAAATGGTCACGATCGTGTTGTTGAAGGACGCCTGCACGTACGCGATGCCATGCGGCACATGCTTGCGTTCCTTCTTCTTGAAGGTCTTCTTCTTGCCCTTTTTTTCCGGCACGGCTCCTGCGCCGGTCGCTGCTGTTGCTGGTTTCGCCATAAAGTCAGTATCCAGTACCCAGTTGTCAGTTGCCAGTTCTGCCGCACCCGTTCCAGGTTTAACTGGCAACTGGGTACTGGCCACTGGCTACTGGTGTTATGTCTTCGCTGTTGCCTTCTTCTTCTGCGCCACTGTGCCTTTGCGCGGTCCTTTGCGGGTGCGGGCATTGGTATGCGTGCGCTGTCCGCGAACCGGCAAGTTGCGGCGATGCCGGAATCCGCGATAGGAACCGATTTCGATGAGACGCTTGATGTTCATCGAAACTTCCTTGCGCAGATCGCCCTCGACCATGCCTTCGCCCTCGATCACGGTACGAATGCGGTTGACCTCTTCTTCGCTGAGGTCCTGAACTTTTTTCATCGGGTCAACCTTGGCTTCATCGAGGATGCGACCCGCGCGCGGGTTCCCGATCCCGTAAATGTACGTCAGCGCGATGTTGATGTGTTTCTGGCGGGGAAGATCCACGCCTGCAATACGTGCCATTGTTTCGTAACCTCAGCGGCTAAAGCCGCAAATTCAGAATGCTCGAAACGGCACGACTGAAATCGTGCCCTTCCCAAGGCATCATCCCTGGCGCTGTTTATGTTTCGTGTTGACGCAGATCACCCGCACCACTCCCTTGCGGTGGATGATCTTGCACTTGTCACAAATTTTCTTTACCGATGCTCGTACCTTCATAACCCAGCCTTCAGCCGTCAGCTCTCAGCCTTCAGCAAAATCTTATTTGTACCGATAGACGATTCGTCCGCGATTCAGGTCGTAGGGCGAAAGCTCGACGGCAACCTTGTCGCCCGGCAGAATACGAATGAAATTCTTGCGCATCTTCCCAGAGACGTGGGCCAGCACCTGATGCTTATTCTCCAGTTCCACTCGGAACATAGCATTGGGCAGCGGCTCCAAGACCACGGCCATCACTTCAATCGCGTCTTCTTTGCTCATTCGCTCCTTACGATCTTGTCTGTCACAGATCCCTCGCAAACTACGCTCGGGATTTCGGCTGCGGACTCCCAGCCTCGCTACGCTCAGCTTCACGCCCGCAAGACGCCTCAACTTCAATCGCGTCTTCTTTGCTCATTCGCTCCTGGCTCTTAGCTCTTGGCTTTTAGCTCAGAGCCAAACGCCAAAGGCGAAAAGCGTCTTTATTGCGTCAGAATCACCGGCCCTTCCTTCGTCACTGCCACGCAGTGCTCGAAGTGGGCGCTGAAGCTGCCGTCGACCGTTACCGCCGTCCATTTATCGCCCAGGACTTTCGCGTCCGGCTTGCCGTAATTCACCATCGGCTCGATCGCGAGCACCATGCCTTCGCGCAAACGGGCACCGTGTCCACGATTGCCGAAATTCGGAACCTGCGGCTCCTCATGTAGGCGCGTTCCGATGCCATGTCCGACAAACTCGCGCACAACGCTGAATCCGGCTGCTTCCACGTGCTCCTGCACCGCCGCGCCGACATCCCCAACCGAGTTGCCGATGCGCGCCTGATCAATGCCGCGATAAAGCGACGCTTCGGTGACTTCCAGAAGCTTCTTCAATTCCTGCGTGACCCCCTGCCCGACGGGAACTGTAATCGCGGCATCGCCATAGTAGCCGTCGAGCACGACACCGCAATCAATCGAAACAATATCGCCTTCCCTGAGCACGCGCTTTTCTGACGGGATGCCGTGCACAATCTCTTCGTTCACCGAGGTGCAGAGCACGCAAGGATAATCGTAGTACCCCTTGAATGCGGGTTTGGCGCCGAGTTCCTTGATCTTTTTTTCCGCGGCGCGTTCCAGGTCCATGGTGGTGACACCGGGTACAACCAGCGAACGAACATGATCGAGGACCTGGCGGACGATGTGGCCGCTGTGCCGCATCTTCTCAATTTCAGCCGCGGATTTACAGACTATCGCCATGCTTACGCGTGATGATCCTCGATGATGCGAAAAATCTGTTCCGTAACTTCGTCCATGGGCAAGTCACCATTCACCGAAATCAGCCGGCCTGTCCGCTGATAATAATCGGCTACGGGACGAGTTTGCTCCTGATAAGCCGCCAAACGAGGCTGAATCACTTCCAGCCGGTCATCATTGCGGCTCACAAGCTTCGTCCCGTCAATGTC
>JASHQK010000103.1 GCA_030039195.1 Candidatus Sulfotelmatobacter sp. | reverse complement strand
AAGTACTTTTGAAAAACAAAATTTCACCACAGAGGACACGGGGATTATCGGGGAACCCTAAGAACACCCTTTCTGATCTCTGTGGTTGAGAGGTTTTCTCGGCGCGGCCAGAAATGGCCTCTACGAGAAGTGGAGCGTGCCGCGTGAAAAAAATCGGAATTCTGTTTGGCATGGAGAATACGTTCCCGCCGGCAGTGGTCGAGAAGATCAATTCGATGAACGTCGAGGGCGTCACGGCGGAGTTCGTCAAAATCGGCGGCATCCGTATGGATGAGCCGAAGAAATACGACGTCATCATCGACCGCATTTCCCAGGATATCCAGTTCTACCGTGCGTATTTGAAGAATGCCGCGCTGCACGGAACGATCGTGGTGAACAATCCGTTCTGGTGGACGGCTGACGACAAATTTTTCAATTATTCGCTGGCGCACAAGCTGGGTGTGGCGATTCCGCCGACGGTGATCCTGCCGCACAACAAGCATCCGGAAGGGACGACCGATCAGTCGATGCGGAATCTCGTCTATCCCCTGAACTGGCAGGAGTTGTTCGATTACGTCGGCTTCCCTGCTTTCCTCAAGCCGTATTCCGGCGGCGGATGGAAGCATGTCTACAAAGTGCATTCGCCCGAGGAATTTTTTCATCACTACAACCAGACCGGCGACTTGTGCATGACGCTGCAGCGCGGCGTGGAATTCGACGAATATTACCGCTGCTATGTGGTCGGGCAGGAAAAAGTGCACATCATGAAATACGATCCCAAGGCGCCGCATCATGAACGGTATGTGAAGGGGAACCCGCCGCCGTCAACGGAGGCCTTAAGGGTCAGAATTGAAAACGACGCTCTGACCCTGTGCCGCGCTCTGGGTTATGACTTGAACACGGTCGAGTTCGCCGTGGAAAAGGGCGTTCCGTATGCGATCGACTTCCTGAACCCCGCGCCCGACGCGGACGTGAATTCCGTGGGCCAGGAAAATTTCGACTGGATCGTGAATGCGGTGGCCGAGATGGGGGTGAAGAAAGCGACGAGCGGCGAGAATCCGGTGAAGGAGATGCACTGGGCGGCGTTGCTGGCGGGAAACGGCGCGAAGCCTAAGAAAGCGTCGGGCCGCAAGAAGGTGACGGTGTAGCGTTATGGAAGACCCGACGAAAGGGGGCTTTTCTTTTCTAGGCCACTTCCTTCGTGCCCTTTGTGGTTGATTGAATTCAGGATGCTGCTCGATAGCATTGATCTTCAGCCGGTTTTTCTTCGTTGATATAATCATTCGGCCTAGTTTCCCCAACTTCGCTCCGCGCGTTGGGGACCGATCCTCATTCAAAAGCCGCGGGCGAGGCGCCCGCGCCACACGGACAGCCGAGGGCGGCTGCCCATAGATGAGCTTCTATGCTGCCGACTTTCACTATCGGGATTGAAGAGGAATATCAGACCATCGATCCGGAGACGCGCGACTTGCGCTCGCACATCCAGGTCGAACTCCTGGAAAAAGGCAGAGCCCTGCTGCAGGAGCGGGTCAAGGCCGAGATGCACCAGTCGGTGGTGGAAGTTGGCACCAGCGTCTGCAAAAACATCAAAGAAGCGAAAGCCGAGGTCAAAAAGTTGCGCCGCGAGATCATCCGGCTGGCGGGTGAAAACGGTCTGCGCGTTGCCTCGGTCGCGACGCATCCGTTCTCTGATTGGCGAACTCAGGAGATTCATCCCGACGAGCGCTACAAAAATATTCTGGAAGACATGCAGCTCGTCGCGCGGGCAAATCTGATTTTTGGCCTGCACGTGCACATCGGCATCGAGGACCGCGAGACCGCGATTCATATGATGAATCACGCGCGTTACTTCCTCCCGCACATGCTTGCGCTCTCGACGAATTCGCCGTTCTGGCTGGGGATGAACACCGGACTGAAATCGTATCGCTGCAAAGTGTTCGACAAATTTCCGCGCACGAACATTCCAGATTATTTCCCCAGCTGGGGCGAATACGAAAGCTTCATCAAGCTGCTGATCAAGACCAACTGCATCGACAACGCGAAGAAGATCTGGTGGGACATTCGCCCGCATCCATTTTTCAACACCATCGAATTTCGCGTCTGCGATATTCCCATGCGCGCCGACGAAACCATCGCGATCGCCGCGCTGATTCAGGCCACCGTGGCAAAGCTGTACAAGCTGTATACGGCGAATCAGGGATTCCGTCTCTATCGCCGGGCCCTGATCATGGAAAATAAATGGCGCGCGGCGCGCTATGGACTGGATGGCAAACTGATCGATTTCGGCAAGCAGAAAGAAGTTCCCGCGCGCGACCTGGTGCATGAATATCTGGAGTTCGTCGACGATGTGGTCGATGAACTGGATTCGCGCGAGGAGTTGAACTACATCCACACCATGCTCGAGACCGGCAGCGGCGCCGACCGACAGTTGCGCGTCTTTCAGGAAACTGGAGATCTGAAAAGAGTGGTCGATTACATTATGGAGGAGACTGAAGCGGGGCTGGCCGAGAAGGAAGAGTTAGTCGCCGCGAAATAGCCGGAATGAGCATTCGTGTCGAGAAATCTCATATTCCCATGTCTCGCAAAGATGGCGAGACATGGGGCACCCCAACTAAGTCACAATTGCATCTCAATCAGCTTGCCTTCGATCCGGAATATGCACCCGGCGCTTACAACGCCGTGAATGTCTGCTTGCGCATTCAGCCGTGCGAACAGGTCTGCGTCATTACCGATCGCGCGACGGCCGATATTGCAGCCGCGATCGTTCATGAACTCCAAAAGCTCGGCGCGCCCTATCACGCGTGGATTCTCGAAGATCTCGGTCCGCGACCGCTGAAAGATTTGCCGCGCGAAATTCTTGACGACCTCGAACACAGCCAGGTTTCGATTTTCGCGGTGCAGGCGCAAACCAACGAATTGCGCTCGCGCATTCAGATGACCGACGTGGTTAATCGCCGTCACATCCGTCACGCGCACATGGTGAACATCAATCGGCAGATCATGCTCGAAGGCATGCGCGCCGATTTCAACCGCGTTGACCGGCTGAGTCAGATAGTGGTCGAGATGGTGCGCAAGGCCTCAAAGATTCGCGCCACGACCGCGGCTGGAACCGATCTCACAGCCGAACTGAATCCGAATTACAAGTGGCTCAAAACCAGCGGAATTATTTCTCCGGAAAAGTGGGGCAACCTGCCCGGCGGCGAAATCTTCACCACTCCCGGCGAGGTGAATGGGACGTTTGTCATAGACGGTGTAGTTGGAGATTATTTGTGCGCGAAGTTCGGCGACCTGCAGGCGAATCCGCTGACGATCCGCATGAAACGAAACCGTCTGACCGAAGCGAACTCTGCGAATCGTGAACTGGAAGACGATTTCTGGCGCTACACGCATACCGACGAAAACAGCGACCGCGTGGGTGAGTTCGCCATCGGCACGAACATCGATCTGCACAATCTAATCGGCCAGATTCTGCAGGACGAAAAATATCCCGGCGTGCATATTGCGTTTGGCAATCCTTACGGAGCGCACACCGGCGCGGACTGGGATTCGACCACGCATATCGACGTCGTCGGGCGCAAGTTCAACATCTGGGTGGATGACGAGCAGATCATGTGCGAGGGAAGGTTCCTGATAGAAGCTTGATCCGCGCTGTCATCCTGAGCGCAGCGAAGGACCAATGCATTCCCGTCCACGTGCAATGCCTGCGCTGGTAAGAATGCCTGCAAAGGCCGCATGAAACTTAAACTGTCATGGGAGCCTTCAACTCCGCAAGAACGCCGACGTTCGTCGGCGTTTTCGCTTCGCTCAGGATGACAGAATTTTTTAGAA
>JASHQK010000102.1 GCA_030039195.1 Candidatus Sulfotelmatobacter sp. | reverse complement strand
CGCGATGCAGTTCCTGGCTGTAGCCTTTGTGATATTCGCGGTTCATGCGAGCGTGAAATGGAGCGACGGGATCTCTGGCTGGTGTCCTAAGTTCGCCGAACCACGAAAAACATAAAGCAACACGAAGCCTGTAAGACGGCTGATTCCCTTCGTGCGCCTTCGTGTCCTTCGTGGTTAATCAGGACGCCACCGACCTTCGCGCCACCTTCCCGACAGCCGAAGTATCTTACCCGATGCCAAGCCGCGAAGCGAACCGAGCGGTCGAGAAATGCTATCGTGATACGTCACAATTCAGGAGGCGTCATGCGCACTGAATTCAAAGCTGCTCGCATGTTCGTGCTCATTTTCATCGGCGTGCTTCCCATGTTCGTGAACGCGCAGAATTCTACACCGCACGCCAAGGTCATGGTTCTGCAACAACCGGGCACGGGCGTGCTGCCGCTGCTCACCGGACCCCCGGAGACTGTGACCATGAAGTCCGGCTACGTCGTCCTCGAGCCAGGCCGCTCGGTCGGCCGCCACAGCACCGAACATCACGAGGAGATTCTGGTCGTTCTGGAGGGCGAGGGAGAAATGATCTTTCATGACGGATCGAAGCTTGCCATCAAGGGCAACACCGCGCTTTATTGCCCGCCGGAAACAGAGCACAATGTGGTGAACACCGGGACAGAGAATCTGCGCTATGTCTACGTTGTCGCTGATGCGCAATGACGCGACCTTCCACGCCACAATGATTTAATATCGCATTGCGATATATGGAAAAGTTCCTCGACAAGATCATCCCGCGCTCCGCCGTTCTTGTGCTCGTGATCCTAACCCTGGGAGCGATTCTCGGATTTGCCGCGGTCAGCCACCTGGTAACCCGCTACAACGCGAACCAGCAGGCCCGTGGTCGCCGGCTTTACGCGCAGGGAATGGCCGATCTGAACTCGGGCAATGCCAACAAGGCGCTGGAGGAGCTGCGCGCCGCGCTGACCTGCGACTCCAATAATGCGCAGTATCAGCTCAGCCTGGGCCGCGCTCTGCGCGACACCGGCCGCTACGACGAAGCCGAATCCTATCTGCTGTCTCTGTGGCAACGCTCGCCTGAAGACGGCACTATCAATTTGGCACTGGGCCGCCTGTCGGCGCGGCGCGGCGCGATCGACGATGCTCTCCGCTATTATCACAATGCCATGTACGGCGTCTGGCCCTCCGACTCCGATGTGAACCGTCGCAAAGCGCAGATCGAGCTGATCGAATTTCTGCTGCAGAAAAATGCGCTGGCGCAGGCTCGTCCGGAACTGCTCTCGCTGGCCGAATCATTGCCGCATGATCCCCCGCTGGAACTGCGCACGGCCGAGCTCATGATGCAGGCGCAGGATTATCCGAATGCCCTGGCGGAATATGAGCGAGTGCTGCGCACCGATCGTGAAAATCCCGCCGCTCTTGCTGGAGCCGGTGAAACGGCCTATCGCGCCGGCCGCTACGGAACAGCCGGGCGCTACCTCGAGGCCGCGGTCAATGCCAATCCCAACGATGCCAACCTGCGTGACCTGCTGGCCTCGGCCAATCTGATTCTTGAAACCGATCCCTTCGCGCGGCGCATTTCCGATGCCGAGCGCAACCGCCGCCTCGCGGCTGCTTTTACCGATGCCGGCCATCGCCTCACTTCATGCGCACAACAAGAAGGCGTCAGCCTGACCACCGTGAAACCAGCGGCGTCCTCGTTGTCGCCGGCTCCGGCCGGCACGTCGCCGCTGGCAGCATTACAATCGCGATGGCTGGCAACCCGACAGGACCTGCCCAAACTGCGCTACGCGGGGGAAAACGACCTGCCCGATGTCATCATGGATCTGGTCTTCTCCATCGAGCAGCAGACGGCTCAGAACTGCGGAGAACCGCTAGGAGTGGACCACGCCCTGCTTCTGATTTCTCATAACCGCGATAGCGCCGACCAATGACAGATTTCACGACAGGTTCGAATGCAGTGAGCTCTGCGCCGAAGGACGCAACCCACCTCCGCGTGCCGCGGCGGCTCTTTGGAGCATTCGAAGAGGTATTCGACGAGGAGACTTTCTTTCTCATCCTTTCCGTCTTCATCGGAATTTTTTCCGGTCTGGCCGTGGTTTGTTTTCGCATCGCGATTGACTGGATCCACCTGGCGCTCCTGGGACCATTGCCGCAAACCCACAACTGGCGGCTGCTGGCGGTGCCGTCGATCGTGGGACTGGGCGTAGGCATTCTCGTCATCCACGTTTTTCCGGCGATTCGTGGCAGCGGCGTCAATCAAACCAAAGCGGCGCTCTACATTTTCAACGGATTCATTCCGTTCCGCACCGCGATTGGAAAGTTTCTTTGCTGCGCCCTGGCCATTGGATCCGGACAGTCGCTGGGCCCCGAAGATCCTTCTCTGCAGATCGGCGCCAGCCTCGCCTCTGCCCTGGGACGCCAGTTGAAACTCTCGCGCGAGAAGCTTCGTCTGATGGCTCCGGTCGGCGCCGCGGCTGGTCTCGCCGCCGCATTTAACGCGCCCATTTCCGCAGTGTTGTTCGTCATCGAAGAAGTCATTGGCCGCTGGAGCGCCGGCATTCTCGGCTCGGTGGTTCTTGCCGCTGTGGCCAGCGTCGTGATCGAGCGCTGGTTTCTTGGCTCCGAGCCGATCTTTCGCATCCCGGTGACCGCCTTCAAGCGTCCCTCAGAATTGATTGCTTACCTCGTTCTCGGAGTGGTCGGCGGAGTCGCTGCCGTCGTCTTCGCCAAAGCGATTGGCTTTCTTCGTCCCCGACTGAAAGCCATGCCGCGCTGGACGCAGTACTTCCAGCCCGCCGTCGCCGGGCTGCTCATCGGCCTGATCGGATACTTCGGAGCTCCCCAGGTCATGGGGGCCGGTTACAACTTCATGGACCAGGCCATGCACGGACAATACGTCTGGCAACTGCTGGCCACGCTGGCCGGGCTGAAAATCCTTGCCACCACTTTTTCCTTTGTCAGCGGAACTCCCGGCGGAATGTTCGCGCCGGCTTTGTTTGTTGGCGCCATGCTCGGAGGCGCCGTCGGCGGAGTCGAACATCTTTTCTTTCCTCATCTGGTTGGGTCGACTGGAACTTACGCGTTGGTGGGCATGGGAGTTCTTTTTGCCGGATTTCTGCGCGCGCCCATGACCTCGCTTTTCATGGTGCTGGAACTCAGCGGCAACTACGAAATCATCGTTCCCGTGATTGTCGCCAACACTTTCGCCTATGTGGTTTCGCGCAGTCTGCAACCGGTTCCGATCTTCGATCTGTTAACCCGGCAGGATGGGCTCGAGCTACCCTCGCTCGAAGAAGTGCGCGAAGAGGAAATTTTGCATGTGGAAGATGCCATGCTTCCTCCTCCGCCGATTATTTTGAGCGCCGCCGATTACGTCGACGCCGCCGCGCGCCGCATCGAAAATTCTTCGCAAACTATTTTCCCGGTTCGATTGCAGCCCAGCGGTTGGGGCGCGATCACTCGGGATCAGATTCAGCGCCGCTTCAAAGAGGGGAAAGGGGAACACACGCTGGGTTCGCTGATCTCCGCGCAACCTTTACCCTCGCTCTTTCCCGATCTTCCACTCGATTCCGCATTGCGCTTTGTGCAGGCGAGCCCGATCATCCCGGTCGTCAACCGCGCCAACCCGCAGAAACTCGAAGGAATTGTTTCCAGCCAATCCGTGTTTGATAAGTACGGAGCGGAAGAGCGGCGGCAATAACTTTTCACCCGCGCGGGCAAGACGGAAGTGTTCTTCTTAAGAAGGGGGAAAAGAGTTGGGCGCCGCATCGTGGTTGGGCGATGGGCTCCTTGTTTTGCGCGCAAGCGCCAGCGCCCCGTCGCCACGGGATCGCGCTTCGACTTGTCGCGGCGTGGGAATCTACTTCTTGTACCAGTAAATCGCCACCGCGATCAGAACAACAGTGATGATCCAGAGAACGATATCTTTGCTTCGGTTCTTTTCCTTTGCCTCGGCCATGCAGGGAAGTACAGCACAAGGGCCGCCATCGATTCAAGTGACGCTTTAGTCTACAGGTCGAAAGCCCGCCGTTCGCCGCCGCCCGGCCCGCACTTTCGCGGTTCACCGCGCAGCCGTAGCCGTGCTGGCCTGCTTGTAGTTGCTGAACTTCACGATCTCGCGAATGTGAACCGATTCGGTGCGGAAAGTCAGCGTGTCATCCACGCTCGCATAGGCCGGGAACCATAAGCCATTCATGTATATCCGATAGCCGACAAACGTGGGCCGGATTTCCTGCGGCTGATTTTTCTTTCGAGCAACATCGGGAACGCTCTTGCCGCACAGCTTCACCAGCTGCAGATCGCGATTATCGACCCAGATCCTCCCCTCGAAATAGCGCTTGTTCTTCTCTTCTTTCTTCGGGACCACGTGGAAGATGTACGTATCGAGGTCGTCCACATGCTGCTGGCCTGCGTAGGTGAGGTTATATTCCGCGAGTTCCTCGTGGCTGAGGATCAGAGGCATGAAGTAGCGGATATCATCCATGTCCTCCGTCGAGAGCTGCACGCCCTGCAATGTCGACTGCTCGGCGTAAGTCACCTTTTCAACGCGCTTGCCCTTATCGTCATAGGAGATCGACGTCACCTCGTGGAACTGCCCACTCACCGAGGTGCCGTTGAGAGTTTGCACCTTCACGTCCTGCGTGTAGGTGTCGTGTGCGATGGCATCCTTCACTCGGGTTTCCTGCGCGCCAAGTTTTTCGATGATCTGC
>JASHQK010000101.1 GCA_030039195.1 Candidatus Sulfotelmatobacter sp. | reverse complement strand
GGAAAACGCGAAGACATCTGTCCGGGGAAAAAACTCGACCTCGCCTCTGTCCGCGAAACCATCGATGCCGCCGCGGGCACGAAATCCGGCCCCGAATACTGGCGCTCGCTCGAAGAACTCGCCGGCTCGCCCGAATTTCAGGAGGCCCTGCATCGCGAATTTCCCAAAGGCGCTTCCGAATGGCTCGACTCCGTCTCTCGCCGCGGATTTCTGAAGGTCATGGGCGCATCGCTTGGCCTCGCCGGCATGACCGGCTGCGTCAAGCTGCCCATGGAAAAGATCGTCCCTTACGTTCGCCAGCCCGAGGGCGTCGTTCCCGGCCGTCCCAAATATTACGCGACCGTGCTCACCCTCGGCGGATACGCCAATCCCGTTCTCGTCGAAAGCAATATGGGACGCCCGACCAAGGTCGAAGGCAACGATCTGCATCCAGCCTCTCTCGGCGGTACTGACATCTTCGCGCAAGCGCAGCTATTGACGATGTACGATCCCGACCGCTCTCAGAGCGTGGTTTCGATGGGCGATCAGCGCTCCTGGCCGGCGTTTCTCGCCGCACTCCGCGCACCGTTAGCTTCGCAAAAGCCGCTGCAGGGTGCGGGCATCCGCATCCTGACAACGACGACTACTTCGCCCACGCTTGCGGACCAGCTGCAAACGTTTCTGAAGAATTATCCGCAGGCGAAATGGCACGTCTACGAGCCCATCAATCGCGATAACGTGCTCGAAGGCGCGAAGCTCGCGTTCGGACAGCCGGTCGAGACGCGCTACGATTTTTCGAAAGCTGACGTCATCGTCTCGCTCGACGCCGACTTCCTCTACGCCGGATTCCCCGGCAACGTGAAATACATCCGCGATTTCGCCAGCCGCCGCGATCCCGACGGCAAGATGAATCGGCTGTACGTCATTGAGAGCACGCCAAGTTCAACCGGCGCGAAGGCGGACCATCGATTCCCCTCTAAGGCGAGCGCGATTCCGATGACTGCGCATAACCTTGCGAATGTGCTCCTCGCGCCGCCCCCCGCTGGCGGAGGCGGGGTGGTGGGAGATATTTTAGGACCTGCAGGCCTGCTCATCGGGGATCTTCACAAGGGTGCGGGTTCAAGCATTCTGCTTGCAGGCAGTCAGCAGCCTCCTGATGTGCATGCGCTACTTCATGCTCTCAATGAGAAACTCGGCAACGTCGGCAAGACCGTCTTCTACACCGAACCGGTCGATGCGAATCCTGTCAATCAGACCGAATCACTGAAAGAACTCGTTGCCGACGTGAACGCCGGCAAGGTCGATCTGCTGATTATTCTCGGCGGAAATCCGGCATACGATGCGCCTGCCGATCTGAATTTCGCCGAAGTGCTGAAGAGCAACAAGGTTCCGCTTCGTGTTCATCTCGGTCTCTACAACGACGAGACCGCCGAACTGTGCCAGTGGCACGTCAATCAGACGCATGAACTCGAAGCCTGGGGCGATGCCCGCGCTTACGACGGAACCGTCAGCATCATCCAGCCGCTGATCGCTCCTCTCTATAACGGCAAGAGCGCACTCGAATTCGTCGCTCTGCTCAATGGCCAAGCCGATGCGACCGGATACGATCTCGTCCGCGCGTACTGGCAGAAGCAGCACACTGGCGCGGATTTCGAGCAGTTCTGGCGCAAGTCGCTGCATGACGGATGGATCGAAGGCACGACGTTCGCTCCAAAAGAAGTTTCCCTGAAGACTTCAACACAATCGGAGATGAACCTCACGGACCCGAACGCCATCGAGCTCAACATCCGGCGCGATTCGACCATTTACGACGGACAATTCTCCAACAACGGCTGGCTGCAGGAACTTCCCAAGCCGATGTCGAAGCTCACCTGGGACAACGCCGTCCTCATCGGTCCGAAAATGGCCGACCGTCTCGGCATCAAGACATGCGACCTCGTTGAACTGGAATTAAACGGGAAAAAAGTCACGGGCCCGGTTTGGATTCAGCCTGGAGTTCCCGATAATTCCGTCACCGTCACGCTCGGCTACGGCCGCAAGCGTGCCGGCCGCGTCGGTACCGCGCAGGGATTCGACGCCTATCCTTTACGCACCACCGTCGCGCCCTGGACTGCTTCAGGGGTCAAAATTAATAAGACCGGCGACACATACGTTCTCGCCTCGACGCAGGGCTACCAGTCGATGACCACCCCGAACGGCGAAACGCGGCCGCTCGTCCGCGAAGCTACGCTCGAGGAATATCGCAAGAATCCGAACTTCGCGGTCGAAATGGACGAGAACCCTGCGCCCGGGCTCACCCTTTACAAGCCGTATCCCTACGACAAGGAAATGTATGCCTGGGGCATGGCCATCGATCTGAATCGCTGCGTGGGCTGCAACAATTGCATGCTGGCTTGTGTTTCGGAAAATAACATTGCCGTCGTCGGCAAAGAGCAGTGCGCCATCGGCCGTCACATGCATTGGATTCGCGTCGACGCCTATTATCAGGGCGATCGCGACAACCCCCGCGCCTTTTTCCAGCCCGTGCCCTGCATGCAGTGCGAAGACGCGCCCTGCGAAGTCGTGTGCCCGGTCGGCGCGACCAATCACTCCACCGAAGGCCTGAACGACATGGTCTACAACCGCTGCGTGGGCACGCGTTACTGCTCCAATAACTGTCCGTACAAAGTGCGCCGCTTCAACTTCCTGCTCTTTCAGGATTGGGATACGCCGCAATACAAGATGATGCGCAATCCCGACGTGAGCGTGCGCAGCCGCGGCGTAATGGAGAAGTGCAGTTACTGCATCCAGCGCATCAGCGAAGCTCGCATCGATGCCGAAACAGCAAGCGTGCGCGAAGGCAGAGGGAAAGGGAACGAGATTCGCGTCGGCGACGAACTCAAGACCGCTTGCCAGCAGTCATGTCCGGCGGAGGCGATCGTCTTCGGCAACATCAACGATCCGAACAGCAAAGTTTCGAAATTGAAGGCGCACGCGCTCAATTACAGCCTGCTGGGCGAATTGAACACGCGTCCGCGGACAACGTATTTGGCAGAAGTTCGCAACCCGAATCCCGAGCTGGAGAAGTCCGTGTAGGGCAGAAGAGGTGGGGTGCCCCATGTCTCGCCGCCTTTGCGAGACATGGGAAAGAGATTGGGAAGGACACGGCTTCAGTTGATTTGTTGCTTGTCATCCTGAGACCCGCGGTTGTTGCGGGTCGAAGGACCTATGCAGTTTGCCAGCGGTCTTGGCGGCGATAGCGAGTACAAAGATCCTTCGGATCGCAAAATACGCGCTCCTCAGGATGACAACGAGACGATGACAAAGAGATAAGGAATGCCCGAGGAACTAAAAACGACGGACGAACGCGCTCCGGTCATCGAACCCGGCCACACCTTCGGCACGGTCACGGAAAAAATCAGCGCCATCGTGCTGACCCGTCCTGCGTCGAACGGATGGTTTGTCGGCTTCGGCATCGCCTTCATGGCCACCATGATGATGCTCTATGCCATCGGCTATCTTTTCGTCAAAGGCATCGGCATCTGGGGCGTCACCATTCCGATCGGCTGGGGCTTCGCCATCGTCAACTTCGTCTGGTGGATCGGAATCGGCCACGCCGGCACTCTGATCTCCGCCATCCTTCTTCTGCTGCGTCAGTCGTGGCGCAACTCGATCAACCGCTTCGCCGAAGCCATGACGCTGTTTGCCGTGGCGGCTGCCGGAATTTTTCCCGCCATTCACGTCGGCCGTCCCTGGCTCGCCTACTGGCTCTTTCCCTATCCCAACACGATGCGCGTCTGGCCGCAGTTCCGCAGCCCGCTCATGTGGGACGTCTTCGCCGTCTCGACCTACGCCACCATCTCGGCGCTGTTCTGGTTTATCGGACTGGTCCCTGATCTGGCTACGCTGCGTGACCGCACTGAAAAACGCTGGCTCAAAATCATCTACGGCATGCTTTCGATGGGATGGCGCGGCTCCGCCCGCCACTGGCATCGCTACGAGACCATGTACCTGCTGCTCGCCGGCCTGGCCACGCCGCTCGTGCTCTCCGTTCACACCGTAGTGAGTTTCGACTTCGCCATCGGCATCGTTCCCGGCTGGCATACGACGATTTTTCCGCCTTACTTCGTCGCCGGCGCCATCTACTCCGGATTCGCGATGGTCCTGATGCTGGCCATTCCGATCCGAAAAATCTACGGCCTCGAAGATTTCATCACCGAACGCCACCTGCAGAATTCCGCCAAAGTCATGCTCGCCACCGGCCTCATCGTCGCCTACGGATATGGCATCGAGGCGTTCATGGGATGGTACAGCGGTGATCGCTACGACGCCTTCACTCTCTGGAACCGCCTGCATGGCCCATATCATTTCTTCTATCTGTCGTTGCTGACCTGCAACATTCTTATTCCCCAGGTGCTATGGGTTCGCAGATTGCGCAAGAGCCCGACCGCGCTGTTTCTGATTTCCTTCGTGATCCTGATCGGCATGTGGCTCGAGCGTTTCATCATCGTCGTGGTCAGCCTGCACCGCGACTTCCTCACTTCGTCGTGGGGCATGTATTACCCGACGCGGTGGGATTACATGACGTTCTTCGGCACCATCGGCATGTTCCTCGCCGCCATGTTCCTGTTCCTGCGCTTCCTGCCGGCGATTTCCATCTTCGAGATGCGTACGCTTCTGCCCGAAGCCGAGGTGAAAGAGGCATGACGACAGGAACGATTTGCGTGCGGGCCTTGCGACGGTCGCTGAGGGCAGGCTGCCGAGCGGGGTGCAGAATATGAAACGCAATCCCATCTACGGCATGATGGCGGAGTTCGATTCCGCGACCGCACTGGTCGAGGCCGCGCGCAAAACCCATCAGGCCGGATACAAGAAGATCGACGCCTATAGTCCCTTCCCGATCGAAGGCCTGGCCGAAGAAATCGGATTCCACCACGACGAAGTTCCGCTCGTCGTCTTGATCGGCGGCCTCATCGGCGGCACCAGCGGCTACCTCATGCAGTGGTGGATGTCGGCCGTGGATTATCCCCTGAACATCGGCGGCAAGCCGTATCACTCCTGGCCGGCTTTTATTGTGATCACCTTCGAGATGACGATCCTTTTCGCCGGCATCTCTGCCGTGCTGGGCATGCTCGCCCTCAATGGCCTGCCCATGCCGTACCATCCAGTGTTCAACGTGCCGCGATTCTCCTCCGCAACCAAAGATCGCTTTTTCCTGATCGTGTTTTCTTCCGACAAGAAATACGAGCCCGCGGGCACACGCCAATTTCTCGAAGCCCTCAATCCGCGCTCGATTTCGGAGGTGCCAAGCTAAATGCCGCACCTCTGGACATCATGTAGGGACAGCCGCCCTCGGCTGTCCGGTCGAGCGCAGCTCGACAGCTTATCGACTCGTGTAGGGACGGGCGCCCTCGCCCGTCCGGACATTTTAACGACTCGTGTAGGGACAGCCGCCCTCGGCTGTCCGGTCGAGTGCAGCTCGACAGCTTTGTTGGAACTCCCCCTCACTTGGCGCCCCACGTGCTTTTTGCGCAAGGGCGGGAATTGGTGCTGCTTGAGCTATAGGTTTTTAACTTTGGCAGCTCTCAGCTTGGTAATGGCCGCAGCAGGTGGTTGTCGCCTCGACATGCAGGTGCAGCCGAAGGAGAATCCGCTATCGAAGAGCGACTTCTACGCCGACCAGCGCTCCGAGCGTCCGCCGGTTGAGGGCACAGTCGCCCGCGATGAACTCGACGCCGATACCTATTTCTATACTGGCAAGATCGGCAATAATCCCGGCGACGTGATGCCCTTCCCCGTCACCATGGAAGTCCTGGACAGCGGCCGCGAACGCTTCAACATTTTCTGCGCCCCTTGTCATTCGCGTCTGGGCGACGGCAATGGCTTCGTTCCTTCCCGCGGATTCGCCCGCAAGCCGCCCTCGTTTCACATCGCGCGCCTGGAAAAAGCGCCCTTCGGATATTTTTTTGATGTGATGACCAACGGTTTCGGCGTTATGCCCGACTACGCCTCGCAGATTCCTCCGCGTGATCGTTGGAATATCGTCGCTTACATTCGCGCCCTGCAGTTAAGTCAGAACGCGACCATGTCCGACGTTCCGCCGGGGCAGCCGGTTCCGTCCGAGCCGCCGAAATTCCGCGAACCCGGTTCGGGAGCAACTTTGCCCGTGCCGGCACCCGAGACGAAAGCTCCGGAAGAACAATCGCAAAACTCGAAGCTGGAAAACACGCAGTCTGCCGCTATGAAGGGAAATCAGCAGGTGAACCAATAATGAGCGCGCCGATCTCGCAACCACTCGATCTGACCGCGCCGCCGGTGGTTCACAAAATCGCGCGCTGGTCGCTGATCATCGGCATCATCTTCGGGATTGTCGCCGCTGTGCTGGCGTTCGCGCGACCCGACGAATTCTATCGTGGATATCTTCTCGCCTTCATGGACTGGCTCGGCGTCGCGCTCGGGTCCATGGCCATCATCATGATTCGCCACTTGACCGGCGGTGGGTGGGGCGTCGTGATTCGTCGTCTGCAGGGCGCGGCCATGCGCACGTTGCCACTGCTGGCGATTCTGTTCATCCCAATCGCTCTCGGCATGAAACACCTTTATATCTGGGCGCGGCCACTCGATCAGGTCGCCGACAAACACCTTCGCGAGCATCTTGAAGACATCTCCAAGACGTATCTCACAGCGAGCGGCTTCATCTATCGCGCAATCCTCTACTTCGTGATCTGGAACCTGCTCTCGTTCCTCTTATCGAAGTGGTCGAAGGAAGGCGACTCCCCGTCCGCGCCCGACAACACGCAGAAGTTCAAAGCCGTCGCCGGCCCCGGTCTCATCCTTTACGGATTTACGATCACCTTCGCCGCCATCGACTGGGTCATGTCGCTTGATCCAAGCTGGATTTCAACCATCTTCGGCCTCGTCATTCTCATCGGCGAAGTCCTTTCCGCAATTTGCTTCGCGGTGATTGTCGAGCGAATTCTTTTCAATTACAGGCCGATGTCCCAAATGCTCAAGCCCGATTTCGTTCACGACCACGGCAAGTGGATGCTCACCTTCATCATGGTTTGGGCCTATTTCAGCTTTTCGCAATGGCTCATTATCTGGGCCGGCAATCTGCCCACGGAAATCAGCTTCTACTTGAAGCGACTGAACGGCGGCTGGGGTCAAGTCGGCCTGTTCCTGGTGATTTTCCATTTCGCGATTCCGTTCGCGCTTCTGTTGTCGCGGCCGTTCAAACGTAATATTCGCAAACTCGTCTGGCTGGCGGCCTGGCTCATGATCATGCGCTACATCGACCTGTTCTGGATCATCGAGCCGAATTTCTCGAGAACTTTCACCATCACCATCGCTGACATCGTCGTGCCCATCGCGATTGGCGGATTCTGGCTGGCGTATTTCTTCCGCAATCTCGGCTCGCTGCCGCTTCTGCCGGCCTACGATCCTTCCGCGGGCGAGGTGCTCGAACCCCATCACCGCGGTATCCCGGAGAGTGCGTAACTATGCCCCAAGATCCCCATCCGGTGAAGTGGTCAGGTCACGGAGCTTTCGAGCGCCGCGACATCGGCATTTCTGGCGTGCTCTGGTTCTTGTTTGGCCTGGCAGTCGCTGGAGTGATGATTACCTTCGTCGTGAACGGCATCTATAACTATCTCGAAAAGCGAACCGAGGCCGAGCAGCCGCCGATCAGTCCGCTGGTCACCAACGCGCCCAAAGACACGCGCCACTTGCCCACCGATTACCGCGATTATCTGAAGCAGAATTTCCCCGCTCCGCAGCTGGAAATCGACGAGCGCACTCAGCTCGATCAAATTCGTTTGCACGAAGAAGACACGCTGGCGACCTACGGATGGGTCGACCAGCAAGCCGGAATCGTTCGCATCCCGATTGAGCGTGCCATGGATTTAATCGCCCAGCGCGGATTGCCGACACGATCGCAGGAAAGTGCGGCCCAGAATGAAAGCAAGAAGAAGTAAAGGAACAGCAGTGAGCAGCACAATTCAAAATTCGAACGATTCGTATCAGGGCATGCCTTCAGGCATGCCGAAAACGCACGGCACTAAAGGCGCCTTTAGGCGCTGCTCGTTCAGCGTGAGCTTCTTCCTGGCGCCGCTCTTTTCCGTTCTGCTCGCTGCGCCCGCCTTCGCCCAATCCGGAGCCAACGGCATCATGGGCCCTCCCGCAAACGTGCGTCCGCCGCACCTCGAAAATGTCGGCATAGATCAGCAGCTCAACACCCAGATTCCGCCGAATCTCGCCTTCGTCGACGACACCGGTCACTCGGTCACGCTCGGCCAGTATTTCGGCCAAACGCCGCTGATCCTGAATCTGGTCTACTACAACTGCACCATGCTTTGTGGCGAAGAGCTGGCCGGATTGACCAGCGGTATGAAACTGCTCAAGTTCGATCTCGGCAGAGAGTTCGAGGTTGTGACGGTGAGTTTCGATCCCCGCGAGACGCCAGAGGTCGCCGCCGCCAAGAAAAAAGATTTCATCAGCCGCTACGGTCGTCCCGGCGCCGCCGACGGATGGCATTTTCTCACCGGCTCGCCGGAATCGATCAACGCCCTGGCCGAAGCCGTTGGCTTCAAATACCAGTACGATCCCAGGACCAACCAGTACGCGCACGCTACCGCAATCATGATCCTTACGCCGCAGGGCCGCATTTCACGCTACTTGTACGGCGTCGATTTTCCGCCAAAAGATCTGCGCTTGGGATTGGTCGAGGCCTCGCAGGAAAAAATCGGCACCGCGGTCGATGAGGTCCTTCTCTACTGCTATCACTATGATCCCGCGACCGGAAAATACGGAGCGGTCATCGCTAATATTCTGAAGCTCGGGGGCGCGGTCACCATCGTCCTTCTTGGCGGACTTCTGCTGATTCTCTTCCGCCTCGACAGAGGGGCGTCGCGCCGCATGGCAAATGCTCGCGCTGTCCCTAGCCGTCCGGAGCAAGGCAAAGCAAGACTGAATCGAACGAAATATGTTTAATAATTTTCCATTGTGGCCCGAACGGGCCTCGACGATGGCGGGCAATGTAGACGCCCTCTTCATTTTCCTGCTCATCGTGTCCGGGATGATGACGCTGCTGATTTTCACGGCCGTCGTTTATTTCGCCGCGCGCTACCGTCACCGCAAAGGCGTGCCCGCCGAACAGATCGAAGGTTCCATTCCGCTTGAAGTTACCTGGTCGATCATTCCGCTTTTCGTTTTTATGGCGATCTTCGCCTGGGGCACGGTCGTTTACTTCAAAAGCCGCACCCCTCCGCGCGATTCAACCGAAGTCTATGTCGTCGCCAAGCAATGGATGTGGAAGTTGGAGCACGCCGAAGGCCAGCGCGAGATCAATGAACTCCACGTGCCCGTCGGCCGTGACGTGAAGCTGATCATGACTTCCCAAGACGTGATCCATAGCTTCTTCGTGCCGGCTTTCCGCATGAAGCAGGACGTGGTGCCCGGCCGTTACACGATCGCGTGGTTTCGCGCCACCAGGCCCGGCACCTATCATCTTTTCTGTTCACAATACTGCGGCACGCAGCACTCCGGCATGATCGGTAACGTCGTGGTCATGGAACCGGCGCAATACGAGGCCTGGATCAGTGGCAGCTCTGGCGGCCCACTCTCAGAGACCGGTGGAAAGGTGTTCTCTGAACTCGGCTGCTCCACCTGCCATCGCAGCGACATGCAAGGCCGCGGTCCCAATCTGCAAGGTGTCTTCGGCCATCCCGTGGCGCTCGAAGATGGACGCGTCGTCACCGCCGACGAGGAGTATCTCCGCGACTGCATCCTCGATCCCGGCGCCCGGCGAGTCAAAGGATTCCAGCCCATCATGCCGACTTTCCAGGGTCTCGTCAGCGAAGAGCAAGTGAACGCTCTCGTCGCATACATCAAGTCTTTGTCCAATGCCGCTTCGGCCGGAGCTAAAACCGCCGAAGCCGCGCCGCAATCCGCTCCGGCTAAGGCCAGAAGCAAGGGAGTTCAGGTGGAATAGCATGGCAACTGCAACGGCTCAACCGGTTGAGCGCACCAACTATCTGAATCATCACTACGGCATCAAGTCGTGGCTCCTCACCACCGACCACAAGCGCATCGCGCTGCTGTACCTGATCTCGATCACGTTCTTCTTTTTCATCGGCGGATTTTTCGCCCTGCTCATCCGCCTCGAACTGCTCACCCCCGCCGGCGATCTGGTTCAGGCCGATACCTACAACAAGCTGTTCACCATGCATGGCCAGGTGATGGTCTTCTTCTTCCTCATCCCCTCGATCCCTGCCGTGCTGGGCAACTTCCTGGTGCCTATGATGGTCGGGGCCAAAGATCTGGCCTTCCCCAGGATCAACCTGCTGAGCTGGTATCTTTACATCATCGCCGGCGCCATGATGCTGCACTGCATCTTGACCGGCGGCGTCGATACCGGTTGGACCTTCTACACTCCCTTTAGCACCACTTACAGCAACACCAAAGTCATCGAAGCGGGACTCGCCATCTTCGTCTCAGGATTCTCCTCCATCCTCACTGGATTGAACTTCGTCGTCACCATTCACCGCATGCGCGCCCCCGGCATGACCTGGTCGCGCCTGCCGCTGTTTATCTGGGCGCACTACGCTACCAGCATCATTCAGATCCTCGGCACGCCCGTCATCGCCATCACTCTGGTCCTTGTCGTCGCCGAACGCGCCCTGCACCTCGGCATCTTCGATCCCAAGCTCGGCGGCGATCCGCTGCTCTTCCAGCACCTGTTCTGGTTCTACTCGCATCCCGCCGTCTACATCATGATTCTTCCTTCCATGGGCGTGATCAGCGAGGTCATTGCCTGCTTCGCGCGCAAGCGCATCTTCGGCTACAGCTTCGTCGCGCTCTCCTCCATCGCCATTGCGGTCTTCGGATTCCTCGTCTGGGCCCACCACATGTTCGTCGCCGGAATCTCCGTCTACGCCGCGCTCGTTTTCTCCTTGCTCAGTTACGCGGTCGCCGTTCCCTCGGCCGTCAAAGTTTTCAACTGGACCGCCACTCTCTATAAGGGCTCAATCCACTACGATGCCCCCATGCTCTACGCCTTCGGCTTCATCGGCCTGTTCACCATGGGTGGCCTCACCGGACTGTTTCTGGCTTGTCTCGGTGTCGACATTCACGTCCACGACACCTATTTTGTGATCGCCCACTTCCACTACATCATGGTCGGCGGCGCGCTCATGGGATATCTCGGCGGCATGCATTTCTGGTGGCCGAAAATTTCCGGCAAGCTCTATCCCGAAGGCTGGGCTCGCCTCGCCGCGCTCATCGTTTTTGTCGGATTCAACCTGACCTTCTTCCCGCAATTCATCCTCGGCTATCTCGGCATGCCCCGTCGTTACTACGATTACAGCCATATGCCGGAGTTCCAGATCTTGAACGTGTTTTCCACCGCCGGGGCCACGATTCTCGGCATCGGCTACCTGCTTCCCATGATCTATTTCCTCTGGTCGATGCGCTACGGGAAGCCCGCGCCCGACAATCCGTGGAACGCCGCCGGCTTGGAATGGAAAACCGCTTCGCCTCCGCCCACTTTCAATTTCGACGAAGAGCCGGTCGTGACCTGGGAAGCCTACAACTACGACGAAATCGATGCGGCCCATCCCGCCGAGGAGGTGCCCGTTGTCGGATAGCCAGATCATCGTCGAAACCGCGCCCCACGTCGAAGCGCACAATCCCGCTCTGCTGCATCATTTCGCCGAACCGCAACAGCAGCGCGATGCCGCCAGCCTCGGCATGTGGATCTTCCTCGCCACTGAAGTCATGTTCTTCGGCGGCCTATTCTGTTCTTACCTGATCTATCGCCTCTGGTATTTCGGCGACTTCGCCGCCGCCAGCCAGACCCTCAGCTGGAAGCTGGGCACGGCCAATACCGCAGTTCTGATCTGCAGCAGCTTGACCGTCGTGCTTGCCATCTACGGCGCCCAGCACGCCAAGCGCTCTTTGATGCTCGGCAGCCTGGTGCTCACCGTCCTTCTCGGCTTTGTCTTCCTCGGCATCAAGGCCGATGAGTATGCCGAGAAATTCGAACTTCATCACGTTCCCGGCCCTAGCTTCCAGTTCGAAAATGTCAAAGTCCCGGGACATCCCGACGAACTCGCCAATCCGCGCCATGCCGAGATCTATTTCGCCCTTTACTTCATCATGACCGGGTTGCACGCGCTCCACATGATCATTGGCATCGGAATTTTCCTGTGGCTGCTGACCATGGCGTGGAAAGGACGCTTCACTCCCGAGTACCACACGCCTCTCGAAATCGGCGGCCTGTACTGGCACTTCGTCGATATCGTCTGGATTTATCTTTTCCCTTTGCTCTATTTGATCGATCTGCACAAATAAGGATCGAGTGGAAAAGCGACCCTTTTAGGGCCGCGTTAGGAACGTAACAACAAAGGGGCTTTAGCCCCGGAGTTTTCCAAACGCAAGGCGACAACTCATGACCACTGACACCAAAACCGAACATTCCTCCTCACTCTCCAACTATTTCCTGATCTGGATTCTTCTGCTCTTCGGCACAGCTCTAACCGTTGTCGCAGCCCACATCGATCTCGGGCCCTGGAATGCCGCCGTTGCTCTCACCATCGCTTCGGTTAAAGCCCTGCTCGTCGCCCTTTTCTTCATGCACATCAAGGGTGCACACGAACGCCTTCTCAAATTGGTCGTAATCACGACCATTGCCTTCCTGATCATCCTTATGTCTCTGTCGATGGCCGACTACGCCACCCGCCTGCGAACCTGACGACCGTGTAGGGACAGCCGCCCTCGGCTGTCCGGCCGAGCGCAGCTCGGCGGATGCGGCTGCCCATCCGACTGAGCAACACGAAGGAGAGCGTGCGCGTTGTCCTCGGTTCTGAGAGTTGCACCATGCCTGCTCCGAGCTCGTCGAAGGGTCCGGCCGCCTTTGCCAGACATGAAAAAGAGGGGTGCCCCATGTCTCGCCGACTTTGCGAGACATGGGAAACAGCACTGCCAACCCCTCACATCTGCGGTATACTCGCCGGTCAAATGGACTGAGGCATACGAGGTGACTTATGGCATTCTGCAACTCTTGCGGTGCAACCCTTGCTCCGGGAACAAAGTTCTGCACTAAGTGCGGCGCGGTGGTGACCGGCGCTCCCGCTGCCACGGCTCCCATTGCCAGCTCGCCTGCGGTTTCTCCCGGTCCCCTCGCTCCCACAGGCAGCAGCAGCGCCGTGAAAATCATTCTGATCGTGGTCGCCGTCGTGGTCGTGTTTGGGATCCTCGGCATCGCCACTCTCGGCATCATAGGTGTCCACCTCGCCCGCAGGTCCCACGTCACGCAGGAAGGCAATCGCGTGAAAGTCGAAACCCCCTTCGGCAGCGTCGACACCACCAGAGACCCGCAGCAAATGGCCAAAGACCTGGGCGTCGACATTTATCCCGGAGCTCAGCCGCAGGCCAACGGCTCGGCCACCGCAACTTTCGGCGGTGTCCACACTTCTTCCGCCGCTTTCACCAGCAACGATCCTCCCGACAAGGTCTGCGATTTCTATCGTTCGAAATTCCCCAATGCCATGTCCAGCACTTCCGGCGAGGGTCGCTGCTCCATTGTTTCTGGTAATCAGAACAACATCGTTACCATCAATGTTGAAGCCAGCGGCAGCTCAACCAAAATCCAGATCAGCAACGTGAGCAAGCCGCCCACGTCCTCGAACTGAAGCATCCGGCCCCATGCCAGGCAAAGCCACAGATCCTGCGCCGCACTCTTCGCGAAATGATGCCGCGGGATTAGCCGAGGCTTTACGCGCAAACATCGCCGGCGACGTTCGCTTCGACGCCGGCAGCCGCGCTCTCTACGCCACCGATGGCTCCAACTATCGACAGGTCCCCATCGGCGTGGTTCTGCCCCGCAATGCCGACGATGTCCTCTCGGCAATCTCCGTCTGCCGTGAATTCGGCGCTCCTCTGCTCTGCCGCGGCGCTGGAACCTCGCTCGCCGGCCAATGCTGCAATGTCGCCGTCGTTCTTGACTTCTCCAGGTACATGAATCGGATCCTCGAGGTCGATCCCGCGCGCCGCACCGCCCGTGTCGAACCCGGCGTCATTCTCGACCACCTGCGCAACGCCGCCGAACAATATCACCTCACCTTTGGCCCCGATCCAGCCAGCCACAGCCGCTGCACCATCGGCGGCATGATTGGCAACAATTCCTGCGGCGTGCATTCCGTCATGGCCGGCAAGACCGACGACAATATCGAAGAACTCGAAGTCGTCACCTACGAGTGCACGCGTTTGCATGTCGGCCGGAACTATATCGAATCATGTGGGAGGAGCGTTGGGGTGCCCCACTTCTCGCCGATTTTGCCAGAAATGCGAGTACCAACGCACGCAGACCTTTCAGAACCATGTGGGGACAGCCGCCCCCGGCTGTCCGGCGGCCCGGGTTTATCGGGCTGCAGCGATCGTGCTTCGCAGATCTACGACTCCCTCCACCAAATTGCCGATCAATACGCCGCCCTCATCCGCCAAAAATTCCCACAAATTCCCCGCCGCGTCTCCGGCTACAACTTGAACTACCTGCTTCCGGAAAACGGATTCCACGTCGCCCGTTCCCTCGTCGGCTCCGAAGGAACTTGCGTCACCGTTCTCCAAGCCACCTGCCGCCTCGTCGAGAGTCCGCCGCAGCGTGTTCTGCTGGTTCTCGGTTATCCCGACATTAATCATTGCGCCGACCACGTCCCCGAGATTCTCCAGTACAAGCCGATCGGCCTTGAGGGCTTCGACGACATCTTGGTCGCCTGTACCCGCGTCAAGAATCTCAATCCGGAAGGCCTCGCTCTTCTTCCCGAGGGCGGCGGATGGCTGCTCGCCGAGTTCGGCGGCCAGACGCTCTCCGAAGCCGAATCCCAGGCACTGCGTGTGATCGATGCGCTCAACCGCAGCGCCAGTCCTCCGAAAGCGCAGCTCTACTCCGGACCCCAGGCCCGCCACGTCTGGGAGATTCGCGAATCCAGCCTCGGAGCAACCTCCTACGTTCCCGGCGAACAAATGGCCTGGGAAGGCTGGGAAGACGCGGCTGTCGCGCCCGAAAAGCTCGGCGGCTATCTTCGCGATCTGCGAAAACTGGTCAACGCCTTCGGCTACAAAGGTTCGTTCTACGGCCACTTCGGCCATGGGTGCGTGCACAATCGCCTGAGCTTCGATCTCAAGTCCAAAGATGGCATTGCCAAGTTCCGCCGCTTCATCGAGGAAGCCGCCGACCTCGTCGTCAGCTATGGTGGATCGCTTTCCGGCGAGCACGGCGATGGGCAAGCCCGCGCTGAACTCCTGCCCAAAATGTTCGGCCCGGAATTGGTCGAAGCCTTCCGCAAATTCAAATCCGCCTGGGATCCCGACTGGAAGATGAATCCCGGCAAAGTCATCGATCCCTACAAGCTCGACGAAAATCTCCGCCTCGCCGACTATTCGCCGTGGAAAACGGAAACTCACTTTCAGTTTCCCGGCGACCGCGGCACTCTCGCCGAAGCCACTCTTCGTTGTGTCGGCGTGGGCAAATGCCGTCGCGAAGAAGACGGCCTCATGTGTCCCAGCTACCGCGCCACTCGCGACGAGGAGCACTCCACCCGCGGCCGCGCACGCCTGCTCTGGGAGATGACTCAGGGCGCCGCGCGGAACGACGGAATCATTCGCGATGGCTGGCGCAGCGAGGAAGTCAAGCACTCGCTCGATCTCTGCCTGGCGTGTAAAGGATGCAAAAGCGACTGCCCCACCGGTGTCGATGTCGCTACTTACAAGGCCGAGTTTCTCTCCCACTACTACCAAGGCCGAGTCCGCCCCGTTAGCGCTTACGCTTTCGGCAACATCGACCTCTGGGCTCGGATCGCCTCGAACGCTCCCGGCCTCGCCAATCTCACCACCCAGCTTCCATTCTTCCGCGAAATCGCGAAGCTGGTTGCGGGCATCCCGCTCCAACGCAACATTCCCGCCTTCGCCCCGCAAACTTTCAAATCCTGGCTCCGAAAAACAAGAATCAAGAACGGTCCGGATGCCCCACTTCTGGCCGGTTTTGCCAGAAGTGGGAATTCCACGCCGCAGGACTCGCCGTGGCAGAACGGCGCGCCGTGGAAGAGCGGCGCTTTAGCGCCGCGTCATGCGGCCGAACAGAACGGGGCTCTAGCCCCTGATGAGCTGCGCAGGGCGGGCCAGGAACAGCATCAGTCGCCGTGGAAGAACGGCGCTTTAGCGCCACGTCAAGCCAGCCCCGAAGGGGCGGAAGATGAAAGCCCGGCACGGCAGTGCCGGGTAGACGACGCAAATACGAGCGAGTCCCGTAGGGACGCCACCTCGCGAAACACCGTCCTCCTCTGGGCCGACACCTTCAACAACTACTTCCTGCCGCGCACTGCCCGCGCCGCGCTCGAAGTCCTCGAAACTGCGGGCTATCGCGTCCTCGTCCCGACCGCCAACCTCTGCTGCGGACGCCCCCTCTACGACTTCGGCATGCTCGACCGCGCCGAGCGGCTCTTGCTTGAAATCCTCGACACCCTCGAGCCCGAGATCGAAGCCGGAATCCCCGTGGTTGGCCTCGAACCCAGTTGCGTCGCCGTCTTCCGCGACGAACTCATCAACCTGTTTCCCCACGACCAGCGCGCGCTAGCCCTGAGCCGGCAAACTTTCCTGCTCAGCGAATTCCTCGAACAACAACTCGGCCCCAACGCTTCCCTTCCGCAATTCCACCGCAAAGCCCTGCTCCACGGCCACTGCCATCACAAGTCGATCATGAAGATGACCGCGGAAGAATCGCTGCTCCGCCGCCTTGGCATCGACTTCCAATCGCCCGCTCCCGGATGCTGCGGCATGGCCGGATCCTTCGGCTTCGAGCGCGACAACTACGAAATCTCCCAAGCCATCGGTGAACTCGAACTCCTCCCCGCCGTCCGCAACGCTCCTGCCGACTGGCTCATCATCGCCGACGGATTCAGCTGCCGCGAGCAGATCGCCCAACTCACCGGCCGCCACGCCCTCCATCTCGCCGAAGTCCTGCTGCTGGCCCTTAACGGCGCTCCGACCGACGATCCCTACCCCGAATCCTCCTCAGTCCACCAGCACGAAGCCGAGGTCCGCGCCTCCATGCAGCGCGCCGGATTCGGCCTCGGAGCCCTCTCTGCTGCCGCGCTGCTGCTCTGGGCATTTACCCGTAACCACTGATTTATCATCGACTTACCGCACATCCTCCCGTGTCTGGTCCAACTCCCCGGTTTCTGGGACAATATATGTAGTCTCCAGCGCCTTCCTTCGGTGCGCTTTCGGGGTCTGCCTCGACCGGGACAAAGCCGCCTCAACAGACTGGATCGCAACTATGGACCGCGAACTCACAGCTCCAACGCTCGACAACGCTGCCGCCCAAGACGCGTCCACGCCGCAGCTCGCGACCTCCGCTCCTCCGCCGCTGCATGGCTCGGTCCTGGTTCTGATCCAGTTCGACGTCTGCGAAGAAATTCGCCTCGACGAACTCCGCCGCATCATCGGAGCCCGCACCCAGCAACTCCCGCTCAAGAACACTGCCCCGAGTTACGTTCAATACCAGCGCACGCCTGTCGTCGTGACCCTCGATCCCGTCGTCCTCGACAGCGGCGAGCGCCTCGAAGGCCAGATCAAGTACTTCGATTACGGCGTCATCAGCCTCGTCTTCGAGCTGCCCTTCACCGGCACCTGGGACGACCTCATCGAGCTTTCCTGCCGCTGGACCTCCGACACGAACTTCGAATCCGTCGCCACCCGCATCGCCCGCCAGCGCCTGGAGCGCGCCGCGCCCGCGCTGGTCAAGCCTTACAACCGCCTCTGGCTGCAAGAGGACTACTTCATCTTCCATCTGCGCGAGATCGACGGCTCGCCCTCGGCCAACGACCTGCTCGCCGCCCACGGCGAACAGATCGCCCAGATCGTCCGCGGCGAGACTACCCAACTTTCTGACGGCGAGCGCCAGGAGATCCTGCAATCCCGCATCTCGTACTACCCCAACGATCTCGCCGTCATCGGATGGAATGCCGCTTTCATCTATGACACGCCCGCCGGCGCCGAGACCGCCATTCAGCTTCTGCAATATGCCAACTCGCAGCTGCTCGAATTCCGCCACTACGACGAGCTGCTCACGCGCGAGCTCGAAGATGTTTACGCCTTCCTCGACCGCGGAGGCACCGGCCTGTGGCGCCGCTGGACCACCGCTCGCGCCGCTTCCAAACTGCACACCGTGCTCCTCGACGTCAACGAACTCACCGAGCGCGCCGACAACGCCATCAAGTTCCTGAGCGACATGTTTTCCGCGCGTCTTTACAAGCTGTGCGCGCAAAAAGTCGGCGTCCCCGACTACAAAGATCTGGTCAACGAAAAACTCAAGACCGCCGAAGATCTCTACCGCTTCATGGTCGAGCAATTCAATCAGTCCCGCGCCTTCGTGCTCGAACTGATGGTCGTCGTCATCCTGATCATCGAGCTGATCTACTTCTTCAAGGGACATCCCCTGTAAATCTCGACCGCGGGTGCCCGTAGCCTGCCCTGAGCGAAGTCGAAGGGTCTCGCCGTCTTTGCGAGACGTGGGAGCCACGGAATCCGCGTAGGGACAGCCGCCCTCGGCTGTCGGGCCGAGCGCAGCTCGGCGGCAGCGACGCCAAGCCTCCAAAATTTTGTCAAGGGGGTCTGACGACCGATTTCCCCCTAAGTACCTGAAACGACAGACAATAAATTTCCCGGCAAATGTCCACTTTACCCCACCCAATTTGCTATTCTGGAATTAGAGATAGATTTTCAGGAATGAAGGCGCGGCCTAGGGCTCGCGCCTTTTGTTTTTGGGCATAAAGGGGCGGATCAGGGGATGTTGGAAGTCGAAATCAAAAACAAAGAGTGGCTGCATTTTCATACATTTAAGCAGCGTGGCGAGTGGGTCGAACTCGAATTCATGGCGCGAGCCGCCTTGCATGGTTTCAACGTGACCAAGCCTTGGGGAGACTCTTCCGCCTACGACGTCGGCATCGAGCATGGTCCCGACTTCCTGCGCGT
>JASHQK010000100.1 GCA_030039195.1 Candidatus Sulfotelmatobacter sp. | reverse complement strand
CGATGTACATATTAAAACCGACGACCGAGGCAAGTAGCCCGCCTATCGATAGAAATGATAGTGAAAGGAATCGTTTAGAACTCATTGTAGACGAAACTCTTCGAGACAACACCGTTGGAATACAAGCACGCCGCAAACGTCAGAGCGACGGTAGCAACCAGCGTGACCCAGGAAGGTCGAAAATCGCGCTGCAGTTGCATGGAACTTGGTGCCCGCCAGATCGAAAAAACGCCAACCGTCATGCACAATGCGCCGGTGACCTGTTCGACCCGGTCGATCCCTGTCCAGGGCTCATAGTCGAAACGAATGCCGTGAAAAGCGAACATGGAACCGACGATATCGGCCGCCTGTCTGAGGCTGGCCGACCTGAAAAATACGAACCCAATTACAACGAACACGAAGGTTATAAGCCACGCCAGGGGGTCAGGAAGCGACACTTTGAACTTGCGAGCGACTTGATTGATTACGAGCGCGAGACCATGCAACCCGCCAAATGCAACGAATGTCCAATTCGCACCGTGCCAGAATCCAGCAATGAGCATGGCGACAACGGTGATCACCATCCCTTTGACGAATGTGATCTTGGACATCGCTCTCACCATGGGCATGTATAGATAGGTGGTGATGAAGTCTGTCAACGTGATATGCCAACGACGCCAGAATTCGATAATGCTCTTGGCCCGGTAGGGAGCATTGAAGTTCTGCGGGAGGTCTAGGTTCAACATCAATCCGGCGCCAATCGCCATGTCGGTGTAGCCGCTGAAGTCGAAATACAGTTGAAACGTAAACGCTAGCGCTGCTATCCACGCTCCCCCGCACGATAGTGTATGAGCGTAACTGAAGCCAGCATCGGCCCAGCGGAAAAAGGTATCCGCGAGTACGACCTTCTTGAAGAATCCAATCGCGAATAAGAAAACGCCTTTCGCGATATTGTCTGCATCAGGCCGCCACCGTTGTCGATCGTTAATCTGCGGCACGATTTGGTCCCATCGGACGAGCGGGCCCATGCTGACGTACAGAAACATGCTGCCAAACACGAAGTGATCCAGAGATCGGTGTTGCTCAAGGAGCCCATCGTAACTCTGCACGAGAAGCATGATCTGGTATATGGTAAAAAAGCTGATTCCCAGAGGAAACGGCGAAATCGGTATCCGCAGTTGCTTGCCGAAAAGCTGAACGAACGTTTGCAGGAAGAATCCGGCATACTTGAAATAGCAAAGAAACAGGACATTTAGAGTGATACCCAAAATCAACAGAACGCGAGGCGAGAGCACCGACTCTTTGTTTTGTTGAACCAATCGCCCGGCGACGAAGCAATTAACTGTTAGCGAAACGAGCAGTACAGCTAGCGCCCGTTCACCGCTCGCTCCAACAAAGATCAAAGACACAACCAAAAGCCACAGCTTGGGCAGTTGCTCATTTGCGAGTCGCCGTAGCAGAAAATACCCGGATGCCGCAACTGGTAAAAAGACAAAGATGTATGCGAAAGAACCAAAGGGCATAGATCTGGAGTACAGCACGCTCGAAGGCGCGCAGGTCATTTACCAAAAGGAACCGAAGAATGTAATCGGCAATTGCAAGTCGACTGCCGCGGGTCCACGAGTGACTGCGCCATTCAGAGTCTAACGGGAAGAGGAGATAGGCTAACGTCCTTTGTAACTAGTTGCCGTGCAGGTGCCGCCTCACCGAGGTTCACCCTCCACGCCGTGCACGCCATCCCGGCCATTATCCACATATAGCCGTTTACTTGAAGTAAAGTCCATCGGTCGCCGAAGCAATTGGCGGTAAGGGAGCAAACGACCCAAGCAGCAAGCCCTAAACCTAAAGCCCGATAGAACGGATTCTCTCCCCTAAGGTACAATCGAAAGCCAGCCAGGAAAATGTTGGCTGTCACCCAAAGGAATAACAGCAGGCCGACGACCCCGCTTTCGACCAACACCTTCAAAAAGATATTGTGGGTGTCCTCGTAGTAGCCGACGCCTCCGTCAGCACGCTTTTGGCGGTGCATGTATGCATAGGTATCAAACCCTGTGCCCAGCAGCGGGTTCGACGTGATCAGTTCCAGACTGTCCTCCCACATGGTGATGCGTGCCTCCGCGGAGTGGTCAAGGGATCCGCTCTGCGGATCGTAAGACATTTCAATGCGTTCCTGGACGGCTTGTGGAAGGACAATGGTCCATGTGAGCAGGAAAAGAACCATAACGAGGATGAGTTTGCGGTTCTTCGCCACCGCTAGAAAACTCACGCCTACCGCGAGTGCCGCGTAGCCGCCACGCGACAGGCTGTAAACAGTGCATACAACCGAGAAGCAAGCCAGCGTGTAGTATGAAACCTTCAGCCAGACACTGCGTTCGAAACCGGCGAGGGCGAGCAATAAGGCCGTAACCTGGGCGCCAAAAGCCGCGAGTCCGTTTGTGCCTGCATAACCCATGCTACTTTCCACCGATCGGAGCTGATTGGAGTAACTCGAATAGTCTCGAGTCGACACGTTATTCCAGAATGAGTAGTCGAGCGCAAGAGTAGAGAGGCACATGATGAAAACCATTGCCTTCATTTGCGTCTTAGACGGAGTTATCGCGGCCACTAGCAATAGTAGAGCTGGCATAATCATGTAATCCTGCCAGACTCCAAACCGTGGGTCTCCAGGCCAAGGAAAAGGTCGCTCAAGGTAAGCAGAGCCGAGACACAGCGAGAGAAAGGTAAACCCGCAGTAGCCAGCAAGAAGAAAAGTCCAGGATGTTGCAGGCAGTATCGGTTTTCGCTTTACCATCAACCCCAGCACAACCGCGACCAACACGATGCCGAGGACACTTGACCCGAAAGGCAGATCGTTGAGGCGATAGCGTAGAGTCTGCAACGGGATGAGAGGTATGACAACATAGATCCCAAGAATCGGCCTCCAAAAGACTGTAAGCAATAGCGCCACGAGCAATGCGCTATATTCGATGTAGGGAACGTACGGATCCAATCCGAAATGCATTGTCTGAGACTCTCTTCCAACCGAAGCGTTACACGTCCCAGGACACGTTCGCTCTGCTGGTCAATGTCGACCAACCTTCGCG
>JASHQK010000099.1 GCA_030039195.1 Candidatus Sulfotelmatobacter sp. | reverse complement strand
ACGTTGTCGAACTGGATATGCCGCAAAGCGTGTGCCGCGAACTGCTGCGCATCGTGCAGGAGGGCCTGGTTAACGTGCGCAAACACAGCGGGGCGCGTCATGCGCTGGTGCGTCTGGCAGCGAGCAGCAAGGGCTGGAATCTCACCGTCGAAGACGATGGCAAAGGTTTTCCCTTTGCCGGGCGTTTTACCCAGATGCAGATGGAGGAAATGGGGCGTGGACCGATGATCATCAAGGAACGAGTACGTTTGATTGCGGGGCAACTCACGGTAGAATCAAATCCCGGGCAGGGAACGCGCCTCGAAGTTACAGTGCCGCGTGGAACGGACGTGGCCCATGAATTTTAGAAAACCCCAGACGGTTCGCATCGTGATCGCCGATGATCATCCGATCTTTCGGGATGGTCTGCGCCGCTTGTTGGAGGCCGAGCCCGATTTGAAAGTACTGGGCGAAGCCGCCGATGGCGCGGAAGCCGTCAAGCTGGCGCGTCAATTGAAGCCCGATATCCTGCTGCTCGATCTGGCTATGCCCAAACATCCCGGCCTGGAAGCTTTGCGAGAATTGAGTGTTCCGGCCAACGCGACTCCGGTGCGCGTGATCCTGCTTACCGCCGCAGCCGAGAAAAGCCAGATCGTCGAGGCTCTGCAATTGGGCGCCCGCGGCGTGGTTCTCAAAGATTCCGCCACTCAGTTGTTGCTGACAGCTATTCACACGGTGATGGCGGGAGAGTATTGGGTTGGGCGCGAGAGCGTATCGAACCTGGTGCAGTACCTGCGCACCCTGATGCAATCTTCCAACGACGAAGCGCGGCAGAAAAAGTTTGGCCTCACACCACGCGAACTGGAGATTGTTTCCGCCGTGGTAGCGGGATATTCGAACAAAGAGATCGCGGAGTATTTCAAGATCAGCGAAGACACGGTCAAACACCATCTCAGCAATATCTTTGACAAACTGGGAGTCTCCACGCGGCTGGAACTGGCGCTGTTTGCCGTAAATCAGGCATTACCTCTCAAGAGCATAGCTTAGGCACGTGCCATCGGTAACTATGCTCTGGCACTTTTGGGCCATTGGCTCGCGATGGCAGGAGCGCTAGTATACCGACAACACGATCTTGTCTTGTGGAATTACTGTTTTTGGTTGCAAGGTAGGAGTGCCGTTAGGGAAGGAGAAGTGCAGAGGCAAGATCGCGAGAAAAGAGAGCCCTGTGGCTAAATTTCTACAGCAACTGTGGGACGACGAATCCGGTCAGGACATCGCGGAATACGCCGTCATGCTGGCCGTGATTCTCGTAATCGTCGTGGGGACGATTCGGCTGATCGGATCTAATGCCAACAACGTCTTCTCCAACGTTGGCAGTGCGATTCAGTAGTTCCCACTTCCCTCCGCGCACCAGAAGGCCCTCTGATCTCTGGCTGAGCCCGATTCCCGTCCACTCTGTCGTCTTCTATTTCTGATCCGATGCCGTCGGTGCTGGCGTTGTCTGCGCGACCTTGTCTCCGCTGTTCGCCAAGCGCGTCAAATAGGGAAACACGGGAGTGATCTCGAATTCCATCTTCTCGCGAGCCGACAGTAAAGCCACAGGTTTGGCCTTCGAAAGCTCCACTTGGTCGCTCCACGGATCCACCTTGATGCGGCCGCCAAGAGGCAGGGCCGCGATCTGGTCTAGGCTCTTCTCGTTCAGCGCGGGGGCACCGGCTAACAAACTCGACATTCGGATACTCTTGCTCCCCGCCAAACTGTTCCCCAGGTGTGGACGAATTAAGTTTGGGAGATCGGGAGCTTTCTGCTGCAGAGCCTCCAAGAACAATCCAGCGTTGGCAAGTTTGTCTTTGTAAGGAGAGTTCTTCAGCAGTTCCAGCGCTTTGGTATCGGCGGCTTCTTCGTCCGCGGGATTGCGCTTGAAGTCGAACCGCTGAAAAGAATCTTTGTCCGGGAAAAGCATCTTGTCGCTGAAGGCCAGGGTCGTGTCCATCCGATGCCCGAGCACGATATGAGCAAGCTCGTGCGCCAGAACCATTGCCAGCGAAGCCTCGTCGGGGAGGACATCCAGCAGTCCACGACTTAGAACAATAGTGTGTCCGATCGTGAACGATTCCAGGGGAGTGGTTAGCAAAACGCGGCACTGCACGTCCCCTTGAAGATCAATGTTGTTTGTGACCAGGAGATTATTAACCACCGTGCACAGAACCTTGTCGAGTTCTCCCGGAGGCGCGAGGAGTCCAACTTTCTGCAGACGCTCGGTTGCATTGTCTTCCGCTTGCTTTTCCCACAGACGCTCGGCCACAACGGGGCTTGCGTCGGCCGCGGTATCACTTTGGTCCTTCACCGACTGGGGCGAATCCACCAGAATCTGCGTAAACTCCTCATTCTTGTTCAGAAATTTTAAGTCGTAGCCCCAGAGCCGAGTCTGCGCCCTGAAGTGAAGCGACTTGCTTAAGCCGGTCTTGAGATTGGATTCTTCCGTATAGATAAAGGCGGGCAGCCAAGTTCCCGGTCGCATATTCAGGCGCCAGCTGTCGAAGTGAAAAAACAGTGCATTCTTGGGCTGTGGAGAATAGGTACCGTTGAAGCGGACGATATTGTAATCCTGGTCCTCAACCCAGATTCTCCCTTTGAAGCGCGGAATCCGTTGACCTGGTTTCGGCTCAACCTCGATCACGAGGCAGCGGACTTCACCCAAGAACTCGCGCCGCACGAAGTTGAAGTTGTAATACCTCTTCTGGAAATCTGTGTCTAGGATCACCATTTGTGCGAAGCCCAGCGGAAGGAAATGCAGAGAGTAGGCTCCAGTCAACTTGACGAGCAGACGCGTGCCGAATCCCGGCTGGCCAACGAAAGAGGTATCTTCGGTGCCGTCGGACATGTCGAGGCGGCCGAGGAAATAACGATCGTTTACCGGCACAGCATCGCCCGAGCTGTCGTTTTTCAAATCCTGCAAGTATGTCTCGACCATGGGGTGCATGTGGCGCATCTGCGCCACAAAGAAATGCTCGCGCTGCACCACACGATCGAGCACATCATTGAACGTGCTGGGCATGGGAGCGGCTGGCGGAGCAGTTTGCGTGCTCGAGATGCTGGCCGCAGAACCGGCGGGATCTGGCGTGGGGGCCGGAGCGTCCTGGCCAAACATCGGCGGGACGCAACTCAAGACGATGGCTACCAAAGCAGAACTACAACTGAACAGTCGCATAAAACCCTTCTGGGAGTGGATCACGCTAATTGGAAAATAATATGCACCAAGGCGGTCGAGTCCGATGGCTGACCATCCTTTAGAGCGGGCTTGAAGCGAATCTGCTCGGCGGCACGCACCGCGGCATCGTCGAGACCGTGCCCGAGTCCGCGGACAACTCGCAGCACGTGGATTTTCCCGCTGGCTTCAAAGACTACCTCCAGAAGCACTTCGCCTTCAATCTTTTCGGCGCGGGCTTCTGCCGTATATTCGGGTGTCGGCTTCGAGAGAATTTCCGCCGGAACCATTCTAGGTTCCGTGGCCGCCACAGAGTGAGAAACGGTTGGTGGAGCGGGCACGTCGGCATCCCCGAAACCGGCCTGGCGCACGATGCCCCGGGCATTCTGAGTTTCGGCGATGGCGACTCCGCCGCCGAATCCGGCACTTGCAACTACGCCGCGCGCTCCCTTCGCCGCGCCCGTTCCGTTGCCATAGCCCGGACCGGTGGGCATATCGAATCTGCCGGCTTGTGCGATATTAACCGCCTGCGTCTGCGTTGATCTGGCGGGAACGCCGTTGGGATCGCCAAAGCCTCCAGTTTGCACTTTCTCCGCCGGACGATCGATCGTTTGCGGGGCGGAACTCCCCGTCGAGAACAGGTTCGTCGCGATAATCTTCTTGGGAATTGCGGGAGCAGTTGACGGCGGCAAGACATCGGGCTTCCTGCTCACGATCTTCACTTCCGGAGCCGGCGCATCTTCGATCTTTAGTCTTGGCCGCGGCTCCGGAGCAGGAAGTCTTAGCGCCGGGGTGAGTGGATCAAGTTTCGCGACCAGAACCGGTGGCGGTAACCGCTTCTGCGGCGCATGATTTTCGGGAACCGGTGTTGGCACTAGGTTTACGAAGTGATAATCGCGCTGCGGACTTTCCAGAATTTCAGGATGGAGCACCGGAATCCAGACCAGAATTGTGATCGCAATCGCCTGCACGCCATAGCTGAAAATCAACTCCGACCATGGCGTTTTCCACCTCGGAAGCACGGAAAACAAAGTTGGCTCAGACACCGATGACCCCATAATCAAAGCGTTCTGATCATCCATTGCCAAACACCGCACTGTCCAAAACACCGCTGCAGCACGAAAGTCTTGTTACTTATTTGTTGAACCTTGGAAGCCGAAGAACGAATCCGTTCAGAGTGTACTATTAACCCACTGTAATATGCACGGCAGAGGCCATTCAAACGCCAGCAGCCATTAGATAAGAGTTAATGTTTTCAGTAACCTACGCGAAT
The DNA here is from genome assembly GCA_030039195.1 of Candidatus Sulfotelmatobacter sp. GTDB lineage: Bacteria > Acidobacteriota > Terriglobia > Terriglobales > Acidobacteriaceae > Sulfotelmatobacter. The sequence continues at coordinate 6,703 of JASHQK010000099.1, read as the reverse complement.
TCCACTCCCGGGATTGCCGACTTCCTTTCCGAACCATGCAAAAAACTACACGATGTTTGCCCAGAGTTTCCGTCATCCATCTCGCCAACGCAATTGCATTTGAGTCATTCGCTTTCGTCTTCCCCGCGTTCGCCGAGGCAGGAACGATTCTGGTCGATTCGAAGTCTCAGGGGTGGTTGTAGACGCATTTTGAAGGAGGCGAACGAAGGACGCGGGTGAGTCGTAGTCGGAGTGATCGGTCACCATGACCACACAATCGTATTGACCCAGGTCGTTGAGGTCGGCGCGTTTCATCAAGTCGTACTTCCTGCCATCGGCGCCGAGGCTCGAGAGGGCGGTCAACCTACAACTTTGGGAGCGTCGACTGTGGCTTGCCCGGATCTTAGCGCTCACGAGAGAAGGCGACGAAGAATTCTTTCCCATTGAGACCTCTCCGCGAGCCGCCTTGAGGTCTTAATTTGTTTTCTTTTTCGAGAATCGGAATCATCACTATTCGGTCGTACCCGGATAAGTCATGCTTTCGGGTACCACGAGTCGTCCTGCGCGGGGGTGCGGCGTGATGGAGTGCGTTGTGTTGGTGATAAAGCCGAGATCAGGCTCGTGGTACTCGTTTGGCGGCCCAGGCACGCAGGCGTCCGTCCCGGGTGAGCTATGAATTATCCGCACTCGCAGAAAAACCCCTGTTTTTTGGCCGCCTGGATTTCCGCGGCCGCGATGCGCTTTGCGGCAGAGAGTATCGTCATGAGAACCTTGGGAACGAACCGAGATACAGCACAGAATCATCGAACTGTAGCACGCTGAAGTGAGCCGAGCAGTGCGCGAAACAATGGTAGAAAAGCAGGAGAGACCACTTCAGAACTTTGGCGGGACAGAGCGGATCGGATGATAAGAAATGTGAGCGGCAGATGGCGCATCTGGATCTTCTGCGGCGTCATCGTGGCCGCTGTGATGTGGGTCTTCGCCATCAGCGCGGGCCGCGTACTGGTGGTGGATGCTCCACAAAAATCGGATGTCATTGTAGTTCTGGCAGGAGAGACGGATGTTCGTCCGCAGCGCGGATTGCAACTCCTGGGTCAGGGCTACGGCCGCAGTTTGCTGATTGATGTTCCCGCCGCTGCGAAAATTTTCGAATTCACGGAAATACAGTTAGCTTCGAATTATTTTCGGACCCTGCCAGAAGCCGTATCGGTACGAATCTGTCCCATCGCCGGGCGATCAACCCGAGATGAAGTGCGCGACGTAGAAGGATGTCTGACCGAGAAAGAGAAGCGGGTTTTGATTGTAACGTCGGATTACCACACACGCAGGGCTTTGAGCATCTTTCGGAACGAACTGCGTGGAAGGTCTTTTTCCGTTGCGGCTGCCTATGATGGCACAGAGTTCGGAACCGATTGGTGGCGACATCGCGAGTGGGCAAAGACCTGCGTGGACGAATGGCTGAAACTGGTGTGGTGGAACACGGTGGACCGCTGGGACGGTGCATTTTTCAAACACTACCAAGAGCAAAATAGTGGGTTACTTTGAAATGAAAGTAGCCCACTAAGACACTTGCCAGCGAGAAGCGCAGGCTGCGCTCACCCTGAATCACCCCAATGTCTGCACCGTCGCGCGATCAACGAACTTGACGGACGTGCTCGACGCGACCCGAACAAGGTATTTACCCCAACCTAAAACTACTGGAGGGAGGACTTTGGGTGTCCCAATTCTCTTGAACGAATTCCTACCCGACCGCCCGGTTCGGGTCATTGAAACCCCCGCTTGCCCGCAGGCGAGATGGCGATTGCCTTCGCGCCGCACGTAAGAGATTTCGTCGGTGAGTAGCGCCGCATCGGGCGGCACCAAGCGGGAAATCGTTGTCTTGCCCGAGCCGGAGGCCCCAGAAAACAGAAAAGCTCTCCCGCGAATCGCGCTGGCGGCATGAAGCAGGAAACCTCCTTCCCTCGCCAGGATGAGAGTGAGAACGATGCCGAACGCAATCGATAGCGTAGGGACTGCACGCTTTGACGGATGAGGCCATGGCAAGCATCCGGATTCTAGCGTGTGCGGAAGTTACCTCGCTTCAGCAGCCATTCGCCTGCCTGGATCGTCACTTCCCGTTCATCATCGGCGGCGGATTCCGATGGCTCGCGCAAGTCGATGTCGAGTTCGAAGTGCGAACTCGGCGAACCTCCGAGGAAACCCGCGTGTCGATTTTCGATCAGCCGACGAAATGAGGGGTCTGGGTGCGCAGGGCGGCATATCGTCAATTTCGATCTTTTGGCCTCTTTTTCGGTTGTAGGGATGGCCGTGGTCATGGCTGAGAAGTACGGGGTGTGGGGACCAATCCGAAGGCGGTGCCGTTTCCCACGCTCACCATTCGATTCCCCAATGCCCGTCGGGAGGCCCACTACCGATGGGAAGAAGCGATTGACGGAGATGAGCATTCGGATTACGATCATGCACTGAACGACTTCAGGAGAGTGTTGCGCAAATGGGAAGGTCTCTATACCTCAAGATCGTAAGCTACATCATGGTAGTGATTTTTCCAGGTGCTTTGTTTGGGGCAGACACCAATCCCGGTGCAATGCTCTACGCCCATGGGGAAACGATGCTGAATGGCAACCGCGTCCTGAGATCGTCGGCACTGTTTTCCGGCGACTTGATACAGACCAGTGCGGACTCCGTGGCCAATGTCAATGCCACTGGCTCGACCGTTCTGATTCTGAATGAGTCACTGGTTCAGTATGTGGGGAGCGCGATCAAGCTGGAGCACGGAGGCGTCACAATATCGACCTCGAAATTGATGGCGACCCGCGCCGGCGACGTCACAGTGTCACCGGCCGCTAGTGTTTGGACCGAATTTGAAGTCAGAGATGTCGACGGTAGAGTCCAGATCGCAGCGCGAAAGGGCGACCTGACTATCAGCGATGACACCGGGACCAGTACGCTGGCACAAGGTCAAGAGACCACTCGAGACGAGTCACAGTCGCAGGACAATTCACAAGCGCAACAGACGAATCAGAAGAAGAAGAAAAAAGGAGCGGCTGGGACCATTCCTGGCGCGGGAGGAGGGGTTTTCAACAGTCCCGTGGCAGTTGGAATTGGCGCGGGCATAGTTGTCGGTGGCACAATATGGGTGTTAATTCAGGGCGGTAGTCCGGTAAGCCCAGCCGCGCCATAAGTTCCAAGAGTTGGGTCCGTGCGTATCTTAACTACGCTGAGAATTCCGCGGATCTCCAGTTGCTGTTCCCAGAACGCAAACCACTCCGAATTGGCTGACCGCTGTGGCCCAGAGTAAGAATATGTCTGCCACGAATGCCGTTGCGGTGGTGCGGACATGTCGGGCATAATCCTGCGGTGCTCTGGGAATCCGGACACGCTTCCGTTCAGAAGCGCCAGAGAACGCCGCCGCCCACGAAAAAATTGTGTTGGCGGCTCTTTCCCGTGTTCACGTTCAGTTGCGGCACGCCCGACCAGAAGTCTCGAAACTCACCTCGCAGGCTGACATTTTCGAACATCTTCACATCGAGTCCAAGGCCTCCCTGGAGTACGCCGGTGGTAGTTCCTGTTTTGCCGGGATTTGGTCCTCCAAATTCAAGCGTGGAACTTTCGCTGAAGTGACCGAACCCTCCACCAAAACTGGCCCAGGGAGAAACTGCCGTTTGGGGAAAGAGGTTCGCGCGTGCCGCGGGGGTCACGAAGTAAGACGAGTATTTTCCGGGGATCAGGTTTTGTGCGGCGTGGGGCTCCTCGTCCGGGCTTACTACGAACGGGACTTCCAGGGCGAGGGAATAGATTTCTGTAACGATGATACGCCGAGCATAATTCACTTCGAAGGTCAATCCCTTGCCGAAGTGGAGGTTGGGGTCATACGAGGGAGCGCCTTGGATTCCCTGATTGCTGATGAATGTGCGTCCAATGATGCCCGACAATTCGTTGCTTTGCGCTGCGACCTGTGCGGCGAAAACGCAAACTGCCACCACGGCCCCGATGGTAAGGTGTTTCAGCGGCATTTCCCCTCCTGTCCTGGTGGGTGGCGAAAGTAAGTTTCGGTTTAGGTTAGCCGGCGTTGTTTTTTCGTCGCATCCTTTTCCACGAGGTTCATTCGTTGGACTATCGAATGCGAAGGCTCATCTGAACGTCGATGGGATTATATCGACCGTGCCAACGAGTTGCAATTGTCGGGCGGAGTGGGTAGTGGGCTACTTTCCCTTCACCCAGTATCCGAGAATCGTCCCTGCAAATTCAAAGTAGCCCACTACCGGCGGAGTGCGACGTCCTCCATTCTCTGCATCCCCACGAGTTCGAGACCGCCTGCTGTCGGATAACCTAGCCAAGGGCGAAGCGGCCAATCCGCAAAGCACATAGAACAGTGCGGCATTCGCCGGGATCTGCAAATTGAAATCCACGAAACTATGCAGCAGAAGTCCCGTACACCCAAGCAAAGCGGCGAGAGAGACTGCCCCATCCCATTTGAATTCCCATCGGCGAGAGGTCGGTAATCCATATCGGTACAGGCGCACGAGAAACCACAGCATCAGCCCGAAGCCCACGATGCCGGTCTCCACCAGCAGCTGTGCATAGTCGTTATGCGCTTCGTTCACGAACAGATTTGTGTAAAAGCTGCGGTAACTCGGATAGACCGTGGGGAAGGTGCCCAACCCCCAGCCCCAAACCGGTCGGTGGGAAAACATTCGCAAGCAGTCCTTGGTGATATTTAAGCGTATGCCAGGGCCCAAATCACCGAGTCGGCCCAGAACTTGCCCTTTGCCTAGAAAAACCAAGAAAGCAAGAATCAAGCCGCACACTGCAACCATGCCGACTGCAACACGAGGGTTTCTTCTCTGTAGGAGAGTCAGCGCGGCGAATACGACAATTTCGAGAACGAAAGAAAGCATTCCGCCACGCGAGCCAGAAAGAAAGATCGTGCTGGCCATCAACACGGCGCAGAAGGCGACCAAGGCTCGCTTTCCCCCTCTCAACAGGTGGCTCATGCTAACGACCAAGGGAAACGGCACTAGCATCTCCATCAGGCCAGCATAATGGTCGTGATCGACGTAACTTCCGTAGATTGCGCCATGGAATCGTGGAGTGTAGACCCAGAAGAACTTCCCATGAGAGGTCAGTCCCTGAGCCAAGGCGAAAAAGGCATAAAGCGCTCCGAAAACAATCAGTGCCAGAGCGAATTTCTTCCGAGCATCTTCTTCTCGAATGCATTCCGCTGCAATGAGCAGGACGATCCCGTACGAGACGTACAGAAGTAATCCATACTTGGTGACGTAACCGTAGGCAGAGATATGCGTCGCAAGCTGGGCGACGAGGAGCACGAAAAAGAACAAGGCTGGCGCGTACAGAGGGTTACGCGACAACTTCACCCGCCCAAAAGCAACCTGCTCTCCCGCCCAAGCAAGAAAAAGAACCGCCGCGCCAGCCTCGAACACGAAGGTAGACCACTCCTGGACTGCACCGAACGCCAAGACTGCGAAAATTAAGAGAGCACCTAGGCCGACAACGAGCACCCACTGCAGTTTTCTTGGCTCGTGACCGAGCCGGGGCTCCACCCCAATGGGATCCGTCGTATGGACGATCAAATACGATGAGATCTTCAACGTTCCAATCCTTAATTGCTTGTCTCTACGAGCCTGACATCATCGATCCAAAGCTTGCCCCGGATCAGAGGTGCTGGGGGCTGGCGGATAACCTTCAGGACAAGCAGACTCGTGCTCGGTCCGGTATGGAATTGTGCTTGTTGCTTATGCCAGGGATTAGTTCCCAGCAAGTCATCGGTGAGGACGTAAGAAAAGTTGGTGTACGCGTCCGCAATCGCAAATCGCGGACCGCTGGCGCTGTCGATGTCCTGGGTCCTGGATTCGGCGCTGAACTCGTAGTCCGTGTCAGGTTTCACGGGGATGAACTGAACGATTCCTGCATCCGGGGCGTTTCGCCCGTCAAAGGTTACGGAAAGGGATCGTGCGCCGTCGTAAAACTGATCTGTGTCGACGGCCAAAGCAGCATGAGGATTCGATTCGTACCACCAGTCAAATCCACCGTTCAGCAAGGTCTCTTCGAACCCACCGTTTACGATCAGGTTTTCACGCGAAGGGAGATACGGCTGCATCTCCTGGTCAACTTGGGCTAGCTGCTGCCAGGCAGTCTTCGCGGCCACGACTTCTTGCTTGGCGATCAGAAGCCGAAAATACGGAAATGCGAGTTTGGGCGGAAAAGTCTGCTGCAACGCGATCAAGTGATCCCAAGCGTTTTCCGCGGGCACAACTTCCTGGTTGGAGACAAGCAGATTCAGGAACCGGAGGTAGATGTCGGTTCTTCGTGGCAGTGCATGGTCAAAGATCTGATTCGTATCGCCGCTCGCTCGCCAGCAGAGTCGAAGGGCATCTTCAACCGAATCCGGATCATTTGCAAGGACAGTGCGGAAGTAGGGAAGTGCTTTGCCGAGATTCCCCTGAACCAAGAACAAGTTGGCTGCCACCCATGCGACATTTGGGGTTGTGGGATCGGCTTTTACTGCCTGCTCGACGCTTTGTGCCTGCTCGTCGATGCGTCCTGCTACCTGATAAACGCCAGCTAAATCCAGCCAGTAGCGCGCCTCGTAAGGATTCAGATTCACAGCTGTTCGAAAATCTGAAATAGCCTCGTCTGGAATCCCACCAGATAGAACCAGAAACCCACCGAGAAGTGCGCGATACTCCGCGTTGGATGGCTCTAG
>JASHQK010000098.1 GCA_030039195.1 Candidatus Sulfotelmatobacter sp. | reverse complement strand
ATATCCGGAAGGCTGACTGGGAGAGTATCCCTCCTGGATGGCCCGCGCGATGGCTTCACTAATGGGACCGCCGGGAGTTCCATCGGGATTCTGCCAATACAGACCGTCCTGCTTTCCCGGAGTGCTGATAATTTTCTGCGCGTACTGGTTGACCCCGGAGTTGTCGTGGATTTCGGATGCATATTCTTTCTGCGCCTCGACGAAGCCTTTGCATATGCGAATTGCATCGAGCTCGTTAGCGCCGATGCGGCGATAGAGAATCTCGTCGTGTCCTTGCTTCGAGTCGAAGATCCACTTGCCTCCATGTCTGACAATGGGGACGGGAAAGGGCCAATCGTCGTTGCCGACCGTCAGAGTGGCTCGGGAGCTGTTGTTGGGGTCGAGGTTGACGGACTTCTTCTCATGTGCTTTGGCTATGAATGCCGCCACATAATTCTTGTCCTGGACCGGATCTCCGGAACTGACGAAGTCCTTGCCATCGGGTCCAAAGATCTTGAGCAATGCGGGAACGTCGTCTTGCTCGGCCGCGCGGATTAATGCGTCAACCGCGGATTGCGGGCTGACAAACAACTCCTGCGTGATTGTCGAGTTCGCCTGAGATTGCTGTCCGGATGACGCTTGGCCCTTTGCCGAAGAAGGCAGGACGGTGCAGAAGGAGGCCACCATCGTCAGCGCGACGACCACATTGTGTACAGAGAAGCCAAAGTCTCGAAGTCTCATAAATCACTCCTAGTCCCCAACGAGTCAGTCAGCGACGACGTCCGCCGCCGCCCCTCGATCTACCACCGCCTCTCGATCCGCCGCCCATGCTGGAGGACCCGCGCGCACTGCTACTGCGTGCCTTGCCACCGTCGAAGCCTCCGCCTCCACCAAATGCGCTGGAGTTTCGGGATCCGCCACCACCTGAAACGCTTCGATTGCCGACACGATCTCCGCCCCCAGCTCCGCCGCGATTGCCGCCGGCGCGATCGCTCACACCAGCCTGCCGTCCTCCACCAGAGTTGATCCGTTCGCGATTAGCAGCTTGTTGAGGCCGATTCGAGCGATTACCGATTCCAGCCTGCTGACGATTGCCTCGCTGCCCCTGATTCTGGCGTGCGTTTGCCTGTCGGTTGGCAATCGAATCACCGCGTGCTGTTCCACCGAATCGATCGGCTGTTTGCCGGTTTGAATAAGGAGTACCGCCGCGATGTTGCGGATTATGTTGCCAGGTGTTGCCGGAGCGATTCGCGATGTTTGTGTTGCGATTTATGTTAGCGTTAGAGTTTCTTACGAAGTTGTTGTTGTTATTGATATAGACGTTGTTGTTGCCTCCCCATCCACAGCCCCAGCCCCAGCCTCCACCGAATGCGGCTCCGACCATCATTCCCACGCCAAACGAGATTGCCATACCAGCGGCGTAGTAGCCCGGAGGAGGATAGGCAACTGGAGGGTAGGGATATGCAGGCGCGCCATACACCACCGTTGGATTGTAACTGGGGACGTAGACAACCTCTGGACTTGACGGCTGAACGACGATGACCTGCTTGTTATCAATTACTTCTGTTTCCACCTTCTGCTGTTCGGTCGATTTTAGGTTGCCCTTATCTTGAGCCTTCTTCCGCATGCGCTGCACAGCATCCATGACATCACTTTGCTGGGCGAGGAAAGCGTTCCCAAGATCGGTGGTCCATTTGATGTTCTCCGTCAGGTACTTTGCAACGTCGGGAAGCGGAGCGAGCGCCTGAATGCTGGGGTCCCAATCTTGTTTCTTTACCGCATCGGCCAATGCCTGATCCTTGAGATTCTTGTTTTTCTGCAACCACTGCTGGAGTTGTACGATCTCGAGCGGATATGTCGAAGCCACAAGCACTTGGCTGAGGAGAGGATCCGGGTACAAGGCAATTGGGGCAACCAGGGAATCGAGCTGGTCGGCAGGAATTGTTGCAGCAGGGGCCTCTTGGTTTTGTGCGAAGACCAAGTCGGGCCTTAACAGTGAGAGATCACCGGGTGTTAGGACAATTGCACAGCTAAAGGCGGTGATCGTTCGCAACATTTCCAACAACGGTCGCAATCCGGTGACTTGGAATCGCATAATGGCCTCCGCGCGCAGTTGCTTGCGCCTTCGTTTCAGAACCTGCTGTGCTGGATGATCGCGAGTGACAGTGGCGCTTCACATACGCCACTGCTGGGTCGGCAAAGTCCAGGATTCAGGTTCTTCTGGCAGAATCTAGGGAATGGACCTTTACACGAGTGCTTAGAAACGCGCGCCATCTACGGGACGATGATGGCGCACCAATAGGGGCAGAGGCGACTGACAAAACTGACAGAATAGAGAATGTTGATTTGTCACAGTGTGGGCTAGCCTGCCTGGAGGCAGATGAACGGTTTGAAGCGTCGGATGCCCACTTCCATCCAACGTCGCTGTCATCTCCGGAGCGCAATATTCGCATGGCAAACGCTGACTAGCAGTGTTAACAGTGGAACGTTTCTTTTGTCGGTCTAAGCTGATCGCACTGGGTCCGTGTGCCAGAAACGTTGAACACACTTATTCGCGGGAGTCTGCTATGCACAAAATGGTAGAGTCGTTCCTCATTCTCGGTGTGTTGCTTGGCTGCTACGTGAGTTCAGCGCAAATGGCGGAAGAATTTCGAACGCTCGTGATCAATGATCAATCCGGGAAAGTCGCCCTCTTCAAAGTAGGGAACAAAACGTACGTCGATGTGAAGCGTTTAGCGCAGATCGCGCGCGGATCGATCTCGTTTGAGGGAAATCGCATTGTTCTGGATTTGTCCTGTTCGACTGACATCACCACCGCTAAAAAGAGTGATGCCGAGCAACGCCCGGATACACAGCTGAGCAGAGAATTTATCAAAGCCGCAATCGAGGAAATCTCCTTAATGCGCGAGTGGGCGAGTGCGTTGGCAGATGTCATTCAAAATGGATATCCGGTCACAGAAAGCTGGATCGCCAGCTACCAGGCTCGGGCGCAGACCGGACTGCAAGCGACATCCGCGGCGATCTCGACCGACGCTGACCGAAACGCATTTCAGTTGTTGAACAGTGAGCACGGGACCGTCCAGGAATGGAGCAGCAAGCTGTTGGAGGAGCGAAAATCGATGCGTGCTGCGAATTATGCTCTTTCGCCCGGCTCGCTGCAGAACGATCCAGTCTCAAAGAAGATTGTTTCCTGTGCGCATTTCCTGGGGCAGATGCTCGCGAGTAGCAGCTTTCAGGATGATCCGTCGTGCCACTGAGGGGAACAAGGGAGGAAATGTCTCGAGAGTGACCCCGTCTGCGTGCGTGGTAATCTGCGTGGATTTTGAGTTAGGCAGCCTCCGGAGGGAATGGCAATGCGGTTCGGTCAGAGTAGTGGACTGCCTTAGAACTGCAACTTGATACTGAACTGGCCGGAGCGTGAACCGCCAGTGGCGTAGATCGCGCTCTGTCCGCCGTTGTTTCCTCCTCCTCCGCCCAAACCTTCGTTAAGTGTGCCAGCTTCCGGAAGAACCTTGCCAAAATACGAAAACTGCTGACCAGTGCACGGTTGACCGGTGCAGTAACCCCAGAATGAAAAAGGGGCATCGGGGCCACCGAACATGGGATGATTGAACATGTTGAAGTATTCCACTCGCATGTCAAGTGTAACCTGCTCTGTGAGATGGAAGCGGCGGCGGAGTGCGATATCCGTTTGGCTGATGGCAAATGGGCTTCGTAGCGAGTTGCGCGGGAAATTTCCCAGCGTCCCTTCCGTCGGCAACGTGAATGCATTGGGGTTCAAGATTTTGCCGCCCGGCTCTCCGGGGGCAGCAAGCCAGAAGGGTTGACCTGGGACGATTTCCGGCTGGGTTGCATACTCGCCCAAGTCGGGCGAGAAACCACCAATCCGCACATTTAGTGGTGGATCCGAACTTGCCCGCACGATGGAGTCCACGGCCCAATCCCTGAGGGCCGCATGGCCCGCACGACTCCTAGACAGTGCCGGAATCTCATAGGAAACCGCGGCGGAAAAGGATTGTCGTATGTCAAAGTCGGAGGGCGCCAACGGCGGCAGTTGAATCTGGCTAAGGCTAGGTGCAGAGTTGGCATTGAGTCCAGCGCCACCGAAGTTGCCACCAATATCGTCGGATTCGAGATCGCTCGACTTGGAGAGGCTATAAGAAAGGAGTGCCTGCAAGCCACGACTCATGCGCCGTTTGAATTGCGCCTGGAATGCGTTGTAATGGGAATAACCTGCATTTCGCGTGGCGGAAATCGATGCCTTGCCTACCAACTCGGGCGGGACTGCAAAGTCCGGGCGCAGCAAGCGATCCCCATTGGCCCCCAAATACGTCAGGCTCAGCCATTGGCTCGACGTCAATTCACGCTCGACGGCCGCATTCCAATGCAGAGCGAGTGGAAGGCGCAAGTTTGGGTCAAATGCCGCGATGTTGTCTTGGGTGATTGAGCTGAACGATGTCGAGAACGGGGGCGGTTGGAGGATGGGACTATCTAGGTCAAAAGGCTGCCCGAATGCAAGAGTGAGGTTGGACCGAAAATACGGAAAACCGAAGATCAATTCTCCCAAGAGTCCGCTGTAGCCGAGATCGTAGAATAGTCCCGTTCCGCCGCGCAGTACAGTCTTTGAAGAAATCTGATAAGTCGCCCCAAATCGAGGCGCGACGTTGTTGTATCGGGTCGCCCATAGCGGCGTGCCCGGTGGAGCTAATTGAATCGGGCTCGCATCGAAGATTCCCTGGATGGCATAAAGAGGTTTGCCCGCTGTTGTCGAAACAGGCGGCGTGTTGATCTCCCAGCGTAAGCCGTAGGTCAAGCTCAAGCGTGGTGTGGCCTTCCAGGAATCCTGCGCGAACGACGACCAGTTATTCAGTTTAAGGCTGATACCGTCGGAAGCCAGCACAATCACAAGTCCCATTGTGCCGGACCGTAGCTGACTGAAATCAGTACTGAAAAGAGCATAGCCGTTAGTTCCCCTACTGGTCGGATCGAGGCGACGGTAGTCGGCACCAACCTTCAACTGGTGTGTTCCGCTGATCATCGAAAAAGTGTCAACGAAGTTGAGTTGCCGCTGAGTGTTCGCAACGCGGGTACCGAGCTCGACTGATTGACCAGTGAGCTCATCGAAAAAGCCGTCGAGATTTCCACCGAAGCTATCGCCGGGCCTGAAGACCGCAGAAAAAGGTGGTGGCACGGCACCTCCGAATGAGTCCTGGGTGAGGACCGCTTTGCCGGTCGAACGGCCCCAACTCCCGCGAAACTCATTTAATTTGGTTGGGCTCAGGCTGACTGTCGCTCCAGCGGTCACCGCATCGGTGTTGAGGCTGTCCGTTTCGACAGAAGAGAAGCCACGTAATTGCTGCATGGAAGGTGTATGACTGAAGCGCGCAAAGACTGTAACCCCCCGCTTCAGAGTGTGATCCAGGCGCAGGCTGTAAGCGTCAAATGTGGTTGGAACCGAGTAAGACTTGGTGAGGCTCGCCATACAAGGATTTGTGATGTCGTCGCAGGTCGGATCGATTAGAGCACCGTTCGGAATCGGAAATGCATTGATAAGTGGCTGATAAACCGGTGCCACGGCAGCGCGGGCATCTTGCGTGTAGAAATCTGCCGACGCGGTCTGCGGTTGCTGCAGCCGGAGCCCCTCGTAGGAGAAGAAAAAGAATGTTCGATTCTTGAGCACGGGCCCGCCAAGCGTTCCCCCGAAATCATTCTGGCTCAATGGGGGCTTGGGCAAAGGTGGTTGATTGAAATAGTTTCGGGCATCGAAGACGTCATTCCGCACATAGTCATAGGCCGTGCCGTGGAACTGGTTGGTTCCGGATTTGGTCACGATCGAAATCTGCCCTCCAGGACTGCGTCCGAACTCAGCATCGTAGGTTGATGTCTGAATGCGGAACTCCTGCATTGCATCCACCGAGACGAAACTATTGGTGCCTCCACTGATGGTCAACGCTGGCAACGAGCCGCCCAGGTTCTGTCCCGGATTGACGCTTGTGTTGGTGCTGAAGTTCGCACTAACCCCATCCACAGTGAAGTAGTTGGTATTGCTGCGCTGTCCGTTCACGCTGAACTGGCCTTCCATCCCTTGAGTTGCGGGCGTGACTACGATGCCTGGCGTTAATTGGATGAGCGACTGGAAGCTGCGGCCATTCAGCGGCATGTTATCAACGAACTGCTGGTCTACGACGGTGCTAACTGCCGGTGACAAATTCTCTTCGGCGCCTGCTTTAATCGTAATCGACTCGCTTACGATGCCCATCTGCATGGCGAAGTTCCGCCCCAAGACGTCCTGCACGTTGAGGATCAAATCCTTGAGCACGATCCTGCGGAATCCTTCTTTTTCCACGGTCATCTGATATGGGCCAGGTTGCAGATCTCCGACAACGTAGATCCCGTCCGTGTTGGTCAGTGTTGAGACGCCGACACCCGTTTGGACGTTTGTTACCACCACCTCTACGTTTCCTATCTCTTGACCGGTCTCGTCTGTGATTCGGCCGGAGATACTAGCGGAATCGCTGTTGGCTATTGCCACAGTCTTAAACAGCAGGAGAATCAATAGGATCGCGAAGAGAAGACGACGAGTCACGGCGTTACACCAATTTCGCTCGCGAAGTACCAAACTATTTGCAGAACTGATTGTAGGGCGGGACGACTTAACTTTCCGTCATAAGGCGTTGCGAAGTCAAGCGTGAACGGGACCTGTCAATTCTGACAGGTGCGGCACTCGCAGGACTGTGCTTATGGACCCGATCTGAATCGCGTGATAATCCTTGAGTTCCTAGGCAGCGATCATGTGGTTTCTGACGGCGTACTTGACCAGATCGGCGTTACTCTTGGCGCCCAATGCTTCCATGATGCGGTATTTGTGAAAGGCCACGGTCCTGGCCGTCATGTTCAGGATGCCGCTGACTTCTTTCATTACCTTTCCCTCGGCCAAAAGTTGCAGCACCTCGCGTTGCCTCTCGGTCAGCCGTTCTGTTTCCTCGACGAGACTCTTCGGCTGGCGTCGCAAAAAATCGAGGTCGTCCTTGGGGATGCCGGGAGACAGGTACGTTTTTCCCCTCAGCACGTCTCGCACGGCGAGGACCAGTTCAGATGATGCGCAGGTCTTCAGTAAATAGCCGGAAGCTCCGCGACGGAACGCCTCGGCCGCGACTTCGATATCCGTGTTCATGGTCAGATACACCAACTTCACCGCGGATAACAGTTCTTTCACCCTTTGTCCGGCGTCCAGCCCATTGAGAGCAGGCATACCAACGTCGACTACAACTACATCCGGTTTCAACTGTGAGGCCGTTCGGACCAGAGCCTGTCCGTCACCCACGATGTCTACGACATCAAATTCTGGTTCGAGCAAGTGTTTGCATAACTCAGCTACGAGGTAATGGTCGTCAGCGATGAGGATGCGAGAGCGGCTGGGCATTTTATTCTCCTCGTTCGTTCGACTTGCGAAGCTTGATGTGACTCGAATCTAACACATTACGGATGATTTGGTTCTCCGAGGTACGCGTACAGCAGACGCTGGCCACTAGGTATTTTGCCCGCCCCTGGCACGACAACTGTTACAAACACCGAATTGATTTCACTCAGCAGACTGGGGCTCTCCACCTTCAGCACCCAGCGTTTCTGCGCCTTGTCGTCCACGTGGAGAAGTCCCAAACTGCGTGTGGAGCGCGCTTTGCCCAACTGCTCGCCCCAAAGCTGAAAACGGGCTTTGGCATTGGTTGGCCGCTCTTCGTTCAGATCGAAAGCGTAAAACATGAGCGACTTCCCCTCAGTGACAAAAACGCGCGCAAAGGCGGGACCAGGCTTTCCATTCGCATCCGTATCGCGGACATCTACCACATGCAACTGGCGAGCAACCAGCAGTTCGCGGATATCCCGACCCGCTGCCGTTAGCTGGCGTTCCATGTCGAGCGTTGCATTCGCTATGCGCAACTGGTCGGAGATTTCGTTGATACGAATTTGCTGTGCCACTAGAGAGGCCTGGTCAGTCGCGCGCAACTGGTTAATGCCGGCTAGTTCGTCACTTGCCTGTGCCAGCTCTCTCTCACGGTTCTGTAACTCCGCCGCCAGTTGAGCGGTCTGGCTCATTGATTGCCCGATTCGCACACTTTTCTGCTCGCTTTCAATCCGATAAGTGGCCGCGCTACGGGTGGCGTTTCTAACCTGGATCTGCAGACCTTGGATCTGCTCTTGTTGTCTAGTCACTTCCTGCTCGCGTTGAGCCAAACGACTGGACAACATCACGTTTTCGCGGGTAAGCCGCTCGACTTGCTGTTGTGTCCCGGCTTCGGACGCTCGCCGAGAAGTTATCGGGTTATAGAGAATTGCGACGATAACCACCGCAGCGAATAAGAATGCCCCCGCCATGGCATATGCGAGCTTGGGCCGCCAAAACAGATTCTGTCTTTCGACACTCGGTGAAAAGCGAATCCCCTCGTAGCGGGCGCGTGATAGAAATCTCGTCCGAACCCCCGGCTGGGGACGGAACTTCAGCTTATCCAGCGAAAATGAGAAATCGGTTCTAATCAGCGGCAGCGAGCAAACCAGGTTGCGAAGCGCCCGCTCGGTCTGCC
>JASHQK010000097.1 GCA_030039195.1 Candidatus Sulfotelmatobacter sp. | reverse complement strand
GTATCACGTGAAAGGATCGCCTGTCGATCCCAATCGAATTTACGCTTCACAAACCAGCGGATGGTTCGGGCAGATGATCCAGCGCTCCGACGATGGCGGCAAGACCTGGCATCAGCCGGGAGTTCAGCCGGCTCCGCCGACCGAGCCCGGACAGCTGCCGAAACCGGCGAGCAACAAGTTCGTCTACGATTCCGCGGCCGCGCCCATGACCACGCATCAGTGGTACGACGGCACGCAGCATCCGTGGGAGTTCAAGCGCGTGTGGCACCTGGAACCGTCACTGACCGATCCGGATACGGTCTATGCCGGAGTGGAAGACGCGGCGTTGTTCCGCTCGACCGATGGCGGCGTGAGCTGGCATGAACTTCCCGGCCTGCGCGGACACGGCACCGGCCCCAAGTGGCAGCCGGGCGCGGGCGGCATGTGCCTGCACACGGTCATTCTCGACCCTAGTTCTCGTACTCCGGAGACCCAGCGAATCTACATTGCAATTTCGGCCGCGGGCGCGTTTCGCACCGACGATGGTGGCAAGATCTGGAAGCCGATCAACAAGGGCCTCTATTCCAAGTACATTCCGAATCCAACCGCCGAAATCGGGCACTGCGTGCATCACATTGCGATGAATCCCAAGCGGCCGGGCGTGCTCTTCATGCAGAAGCATTGGGATGTCATGCGCTCCGATGATGCCGGCGACAACTGGAAAAAAGTCAGCGGAAATTTGCCGACAGATTTCGGATTTGTCATTGACATCAACACGAATGAGCCGGAAATGATTTACGTCGTCCCCATCAAGAGCGACTCGGAGCATTTCGTGCATGAAGGCAAGCTGCGCGTGTTCCGCAGCCGTACCGGCGGCAACGAGTGGGAGCCGCTGACCAAAGGTCTTCCGCAAAAGGATTGCTACGTCAACGTGTTGCGCGATGCCATGGCGGTTGATTCGCTGGACAAGTGCGGAGTTTATTTCGGCACGACTGGCGGGCAGGTCTATTGCTCGAACGATGCCGGCGATTCGTGGGCCGCGATCGTGCACGATCTGCCGGCGGTGCTGTCGGTGGAAGTGCAGACGCTGGGGTGAGGAAAATCCGCACCCTTCGACAAGCTCACGGCAGGCTTTCTGGCAAAATCAGCCAGGGGTGGGCTTGCGTATCGAGTTGTTGCGCTGCATATGATTCGAGTCATTCTTCCTTATCATCTGCGTAATCTGGCACACGTCAGCGAGGAGGTCACGCTGGACGTGAACGGCGTGGTCACGCAACGCTCCGTGCTCGATGCGCTGGAGGCGCGCTACCCCATGCTGGCGGGGACGATTCGCGATCATACGACGCAACAGCGGCGGCCGTTTCTGCGATTCTTTGCCTGCGAAGAAGATCTGTCGCACGAGTCGCCCGATGCGCCCTTGCCCGAAGCTGTCGCCTCAGGGAAAGAACCGTTTATCGTGATTGGCGCGATTGCGGGAGGATGAGGTTCGTTCAGATACAACTTTCCCACTTCTCGCAAACACGCCAGAAGTCGCACCCATTTCATAGCCTCTGAGAGACTCGTAGAAAACCTCTCGTCTGTCATCCTGAGCGAAGCGAACGATCTCACGCAACTCCGCACCAGCAGTGGCTTTTCAGGGAGTTTTCGCCACGGCCCTGCGACGTTCGTCCCGGCCTAGGCACTCAATCAGAGTTTCCTAAACCTTCCGCGAGCCGAGCAACTTTGCCGCATTCTCGCGATAAATCTTCTTCAGGATCTGGTCATCGAGTCCCAGACCATTCAGGCTCCAGTGGTAGGAGAACTGATCAATTTCGTAAAAGTGCTCATCCAGCGACTGCAGAATTCTGAACGTGATGCGGTACATGGGCTGGTCGAAGCCCATATCAGTGCCATAGAGAAGACGGTCGCCATGCTGAGCATAGAACTGCGCCGCGAAGCGCGGGATGGGCGCAGTTTCGGCATAACGCGCCGAAATGTCCGCATATAGATTCGGATTGCGCTCAAGCACCTCGCCCAGGCGCGCGAGGTCGTAATCAAGATTCATAAAGTGGCAGGCGATGAAAGTCGTGTTGCGATGCCGTGCCAAGGTTCGCTCGAAGATGTCGATCATGCCCGACAGATCGACGATGCCCGGCTGATTATCGAGTCGCCAGTAGTAGGCATTCATCAGACCGTCGTTGTGGCGATCCATTTTCTGGTACATCCAGATGGGATCGGCGACGTGCAGGCTCACGGGCATGCCCAGTTCGCCGCATCTTGCCCAGAGCGCATCCATGCGCGGATCGTCCGGATGCATCTTCGGCGCACTCGATTTTCCCGAGCGCAAGCCCTGGCCTTTGTCGTGAATCTCGCCCACGCCGCGCGCCCCGCGATCACGGCAGCGTTCGAGTTCCTCAATCGCATTTTCTGGAAATCCGGGCTTGTCGTAGCCCGAGAAATCGAAACCGCACCACATCTCGAAACGCTCGGGATATTTCGAATACTTTTTCTGGATGTCGTCGAATTCTTTACCAGTGGTCATGGTAAGGATGGTCGTCTTCTCGACGCCAACTTCATCCATGTTGCGAACCCACTGATCAATTTCCCGGGGCGTCTTCGCGTACGGATGCGAGTGCATGTCGATGATTGGATACTTTGCTTTGTCGATCTGCGTAGCCGGAATTTTGTAGATCGACTTCGGGCGATAATCTTTGAGCAGGATGGTTTCGGGCGAGGCAGGCCTCGGTTTTTCGGCGCCGGCATCCTTATTGGAGGTTTGCGCAGGCGAAGCCGAAGCGAAAAGTCTGGCGGAAGGCCAGGCCAGCCCGGCCAGTTGCGCGGACTTCAGGAATGCTCTTCGATCCATAGGTTCTCCGATTGTGCAAGGCAAGATTGCGTTCCTAAGCCGCTTCATTCTAATGCGATATCGGCTTGCAGGGTTCTTCGAGTGCGACGGTCGTGTCTGCGCCTGTTAGAATGATGCTTGGGGTTCTGACCCGCTAATGCCAGTTCCTGTTTCACAGATGTGGACGGTTTCAACGTATGTGCTGCGGCAAAAGCTCGCCGGCCGCAAGCAGTATCCGCTCGTGCTCATGCTCGAGCCCCTGTTCCGCTGCAATCTGGCGTGTGCCGGATGCGGCAAGATCCAGTATCCCGCGCATATTCTGAAAAAAGATCTTACGCCGGAGGAATGCTTCCGCGCCGTGGACGAGTGCGGCGCGCCCATGGTCTCGATCCCGGGCGGCGAGCCGCTCATGCACCCGCAGATCGGCGAGATCGTGGAAGGTCTGGTCGCGCGCAAGAAATATATTTATCTGTGCACGAACGCGCTGCTGCTCAAAGAAAAGATCGACCTGTTCAAGCCGAGCAAGTATCTGAGCTTCAGCGTTCACCTCGATGGACAACGCGAAGCGCACGACTTATCTGTTTGCCGCGAGGGGGGATACGACATTGCCGTCGATGCGGTCAAAGAGGCGGTCCGCCGCGGTTTCCGCGTCACCACCAACACGACGCTCTTCGACGGCGCCAACGCGAAATCGGTGCGCGCCTTTTTCGACGAGATGATGGACCTTGGCGTTGAGGGCATGGAGCTTTCCCCCGGCTACTCTTATGACAAGGCTCCCGATCAGAAACATTTTCTCGGACGCGCCCGCACGCGGCGGATGTTTCGCGCGATCTTGTCGAATCGCAAGAAGACATGGCGGTTCAATCTTTCTCCATTGTTTCTCGAATTCTTGATGGGGAAACGCACGTTCCCGTGCACGCCCTGGGGCATGCCGACTTATAACGTGTTTGGATGGCAGAAGCCGTGCTATCTGCTGCAGGATGGATATGCGGACACGTTTGCCGAACTGCTGGCCACGACCGACTGGGATCATTACGGCACCGAGTCGGGCAATCCGGCGTGCGCGAATTGCATGGTGCACAGCGGATACGAAGCATCAGCGGTGAACGCAACCTTCAGTTCTCTCAGCGGATTTCTGGCGACGGTGAAGGGCACGCTGTTCGCGCGCTATCGCGATAAAGAAGCGCTGCGCATGCTGGAACAGCCGGAGGCGCCGGTGCATCCTCTGGTGCAGATCGCGGCGACGGCGGAATCGGTGCAGACGCACGCATAGTGATCGATGTGGGGACAGCCGCCCTCGGCTGTCCGGCCGGGCGCAGCCCGGCAGAGATCCCGAATCCATGACAGGAAAAGAAGCCGGACATATCGATCATTCGTCGTTGGAGTCAAACCCTCCGCATGTACCCACTTCTCGCAAGAACGGCGAGAAGTGGGGCACCCCCGAGAATCCCGACTCGCTCGAAGTCGCTCCGGGCACGGCGCACGAACAGCTGGAAGGCTGGATTCCGCAGCTCGCATCAGATGACGAACTGCGGCAGGCGCTCGAAAAAGCCTTTGATTATCGCGGCGACATCATGATTACTCGCAAAGACGGATCGCAGATCGAAGGCTACATTTTCGACCGGCGTTCGGCGGCGAATCTGAAGGATTCCGTCGTGCGGCTGTATCCGAAAAATTCTTCCCAGAAGATTTCGATTTCTTATGCCGAAATCGCCGCGCTCGCTTTCACCGGCCGCGACACCGCCGCGGGCAAGAGCTGGGAAGCCTGGATGAAAAAATATTCCGCGAAGAAAGCCGCTGGAGAGAAAGATCTGAGCCTGCATCCCGAGCCCCTGGATTAGAGCATTCTTCAGCAGGCCAAAACCTCCATTCCACCGTGATTCCCCGCACAGCACACTCCGTGCGCGTGTGCCATCGTGAAAGTGAGCTATCTCGCGAGGCACTCATGGAAATCATGGTTGAGCATCTCGGAGCGGTTCAGTTTGAAATCAAGGCGCGGCAGCACACGATCGTCAGCGATCAGCCGCCAGAAAATTTCGGCCACGATGAAGGCATGACTCCGCCGGAACTGTTGCTGGCTTCGCTCGGATCGTGTGCGGCTTTCTATGCGGCGCAGTATCTGCGCAAGCACAAGCTGGCCACGGAAGGTGTTCGCGTTCGCATTACCGCCGATAAGGTCAAAGATCCAGTTGCGCGGATCGACAATTTCCGGATTGAAATCGAAACTCCGGTCGAGCTTAACCATCAACATCGGGCGGGAGTTGAATCTGCGGTGCATCACTGCCTGATTCATAACACATTGCTTCATCCGCCGCAGATTGCGATCGAAATCCAAGAGGCCGTGAGGGCGCACTAGGACCGAATTGCGACGGAAACGTTAGCGCTGTGGTATAGCTTATTTGCATGCCCGCCTACTTCACTCCTGAGCTGTTCCGGTTTCTTGCCCGGCTGAAACGAAACAACGATCGCGAGTGGTTTCTGCGCCACAAAGATGAGTACGAAAGCTCGGTCAAACAGCCCGCGCTGCGATTTATTGAAGACTTTGCCATCCCTTTGCGCGATTTCTCGCCGTATCTGGTTGCGGATTCGCGCCCTTCGCGCGGATCGCTGTTTCGCATTTACCGCGACACGCGTTTTTCGAACGACAAGCGTCCCTACAAGACGCACGTTGCTATGAAGTTTTCGCATCGCGGGAAAGACGTACATTCTCCTGGTTTCTATCTGCACCTGGAGGCAAACGGTTGTTTTGCCGCGTCCGGATTGTGGCATCCCGATCCGCCCACACTGCTGAAAGTACGAACCGCCATGGTCGAGCGTCCGGACGAGTGGCGCGCGGTTCGCAAGCTGCTCAACTGGGACGATGCCACTAAACTCAGCCGGCCGCCGCGGGGATTTTCGAGTGATCACGATTTCGTCGACGACTTGAAGCTGCGTGACCTCGGTTGCTGGGTTGAGTTCAGCGAGAAGCAGGTGTGCAGTCCGAAGTTTATGTCGATCTTTACCGCCGCGTGCGGGAAGATGTCGCCGCTCGCGGCATTCTTGAGCAGCGCCCTGGGACTGAGCTTCTGAAATCCGGCCGTGGCGTCCGGAACCGCCAACGTCACGAAAACCACACCGAGCAAACCGCGTTTTATGGACTTCGCGTTCCCTGGTGTCCTTGGTGCTTGAGCGAATCTGCGACACCGGCGGATACCGCGACATCAAACGTTGCCGGAATCGCCAGCTACCCGTAAAATTGAATGCACCGCATGTAGGCCCGTAGCTCAGTTGGTCCAGAGCGCTTCCTTGACACGGAAGAGGTCGATGGTTCGAATCCATTCGGGCCTACCATTTCTTTTCAACGGTTTGGAGCCGTTGCCCACTTGATCAGTCCCAGTTCTTATCCATTGTTCAATCCACTCTAGTTCACCGGCCCTTCCGAGTGTGTGAAGATCGCGTCCAGCATCAACTCCTGGGCCGCGATGAGTTCATCCATGTCGGTTTGGGCATAGTGATCCAGTGTGGTCGAGCTCCTTGCATCTCGCAAACTGCGCTGCACCGTCTTGACATCCGTCTTCTTCTTGGAAACCAAGAAAGAAGCCAGACTGTGGCGCAGGTTGTGAAATCCGAAACGCTGTCCTTCCTCCAATTTCACTCCGGTCGTTACTGCCGCAGGACGGATGTAGTCTCGGCACAACACATTCCCGACGCGCGGACTCCGCCCGCGGGTTTTCTGAGACGCAAATACCCAATCTGCCGGTTTTGCGTACTCGGTTTGAAACCGCCAGGCCTGCAGATATTTTGCAAGTAACGGGGCCATTGCCACCGGAGCCTTGGACTTTTTGGACTTCGGCTCTCTGACATTGTCCCGAATCCAGCGGCGTCGGACATGTATCTGGTTGTTTTCCCGCGGCCAGGTGGAAAAACCTCTGGGAGCATCCAAGTTAAAACCTCTCTGAATGGCACCGGCTCATGGCAGCTTAGTAGCGCTCGGCGATATCAGCATCGAAGTCGTCGCCGCTCAGCACGATCTCAAGTGCCCGCGAGCGGCCGACCAAACG
>JASHQK010000096.1 GCA_030039195.1 Candidatus Sulfotelmatobacter sp. | reverse complement strand
ATGGTGGAGAAGATCAGCCGCGACGTTCGCATCACGACCATATACGAAGGCACGTCAGAAATTATGGAGATGACGATCAGCCGCGATCGATGGCAGCTCCATCTCAAGACGCGCGGTCAGCACTATCACGAGCAAGCGCGCGAGTTGGAGGCGATTCACTCTCAGCATCCGAATGTGGGTGCAGACATAGCGGCGTTGGCCTATCACGCGCTGGCTGAAGTTATGGAGAAAGCGCGCGTGGGACGGCTGACGCGCCATCAGCACATCTTGTTGCGGTTGGGGGAGTGGATTGCCTACGCCGAGAGCGCGGCCTGCCTGGCGCGCCGTGCGTCGCGACTAGCGGATGGCAAGTTGCACGAGAAAGCGAATCGGCGTTTTGAGGCGACGGCACTGGCGGCTTTGAGCAGAATCTTCGCGCGCGAAGCTACGCTCAAAGTGGCAGGAGAAGGCATGCGTTGGGTGTGCGGAGCTGGCGCCATGAGCGATGCCGAGATCGCCGCCTTTGAAACAAGCTTGCAGTTATCTGCCGTGCATCGGGCTCAGGGGGGCCTGATGTCTGACATGGATTTCATAGCTGACGTCCTCTACGGCCGCGCGACAAAGTCCGCCCTCGCCGCCTGAGCATTAAGACGCCGGAATTTCTATTGGGGC
This sequence comes from Candidatus Sulfotelmatobacter sp., assembly GCA_030039195.1. GTDB lineage: Bacteria > Acidobacteriota > Terriglobia > Terriglobales > Acidobacteriaceae > Sulfotelmatobacter. The sequence continues at coordinate 2,217 of JASHQK010000096.1, read as the reverse complement.
AACCTGCCAGGGTTGCACAGGAGCGTCATCATGGAAGACACAGCCAATCGTGCCATTGCAATTGTAGGAGTGGGAGCCATTCTGCCCGATGCCGCTAATGTCGCGGCATTCTGGGAAAACATTAAGAACGGCCGATACAGCATCACCGAAGTTTCACCGGACCGGTGGGATCCATCCTATTATTACGATCCCGATCCGAGCGTTCCTGACAAGACTTATTCCAAGATTGGCGGCTGGGTACGCGACCAAGTATGGGATCCCGTGAAGTGGCATCTGCCGATTCCACCTCGCGTTGCTGAAGCCATGGATCAAGCGCAGCGGTGGGGAATTGCCGCGACGCGTGAGGCACTGGATGACTACGGCTACCCGCAGCGTCCGCTGGATACAGATCGGGTGGCGGTCATCCTGGGCAATGCGATGGCAGGCGAGAAACATTATCTGACTGCGCTTCGCGTGCACTTCCCTGAGTACGCGCACGAACTCGCCGGAATAGAAGCGTTCGCCGCCTTGCCCGAAGAGATCCGTAACAATATCACCCGCGAATTGCACGAACGCATCGGCAAGCACCTACCCGAGATTACGGAAGACAGCATGCCGGGAGAGCTGTCCAACTGCCTTGCCGGACGGATCGCAAATCTCTACAACTTCCACGGTCCGAATTACGTTTGTGATGCCGCATGCGCGTCGGCCATGGCGGCGATGACTGCCGCAGTGGAAGGGCTGATTGAACGGGATTATGACGCGGTAATTACCGGCGGTATCGACCGCAACATGGGCGCACCGACGTTCGTCAAGTTCTGCAAGATTGGAGCGCTGTCTGCTACGGGCACGCGTCCTTTCGCGGAAGGGGCTGACGGATTCGTGATGGGCGAGGGGACGGCGATCTTCCTGTTGAAGCGGCTCGCGGATGCCGAGCGCGATGGGGACAAGATCTACGCCGTGATTCGTGGCATCGGAGCGTCGAGCGATGGCAAAGGAAAAGGAATTACTGCACCCAATCCGGTGGGCCAGAAGTTTTGCCTTGAGCGCGCCTGGAAAAACGCTGGGCTACCGCCCGCTACTGCGACGATGATTGAAGGTCACGGGACATCTACACGTGTTGGCGATGTCGTCGAAGCGCAAAGTCTGACTGAGATACTCAGCCCTCATCACCTTCCCGTTCACTCGATTGCTCTGGGCTCAGTCAAGTCGAACATCGGTCACCTCAAAGGTGCGGCTGGAGCTGCTGGCGTACTGAAGACCGCTTTGGCACTTCGGGATAAAGTGCTGCCTCCAAGCATCCACTGTGAGCGTCCCAGCCCTGATATCGATTTTGCTCACTCGCCACTTTACGTGAATACAGGATTGAGGCCTTGGGAGATTCCAGCAGACATGCCGCGGCGCGCGGGCGTAAGCGCCTTCGGCTTCGGAGGAACCAACTTCCACGTCGTGCTCGAAGAGCACATTCCTGGAAGGCTGACGGGAAGCAGGAAGCGATCTGTGTCGGTCAGCGCACTCCCGCGAGATGCAATCAAAGAGGCAATCATGAATTCTTCCACTTCTCCATCTTCTGTTTCTTCGTTCGCATTCAAAGCGCCACTGCGCGGTGCGCTGGTGATCGGAGCTACCTCAGAAAAAATGCTGGCCGAACGCTTGCGAATAGTAATGAAGCAAGCAGAAGCCGGTTGCGCACCTGAACCAGTGGTACCGGCAGAAGCCGACCTGCACGCACCCGAACGAATGGCAATTGATTATGCAGACGCGTCGGACCTGGCGGGTAAGGCGAGCACAGCGCTCAAAGCGTTCGCCTCGAATCATCCAGTCGTGTGGAAGGCTCTTCGCGCTCAAGGCATCTTTCGCGGTCGCGGTCCGGCCTCGAAAGTCGCGTTCCTCTATACGGGGCAAGGTTCGCAGTACGTGAATATGCTGCGGCCACTCTACGGTGTGGAACCGATCGTCGCAGAGACTTTTGCGGAAGCAAATCGTGTCATGACTCCTTTGCTGGGCAAGCCTCTCACGGAGTTTATCTTCGTCGATGAAACCGACCCAGAGGCTGTCGCGAAGGCCGATGCAGACTTGCGCCAGACCGAGATCACGCAACCTGCAGTGCTGGCTGTCGATCTCGCACTGACGCGCTTGTTAGCGGTCTATGGAATCAAGCCGGATATGACAATGGGGCACAGCCTCGGGGAAAATGGAGCGCTGGTTGCCGCCGGTGCCCTGCCCTTCGAGGACGCG
>JASHQK010000095.1 GCA_030039195.1 Candidatus Sulfotelmatobacter sp. | reverse complement strand
CCCGCAGGCACGGTGCTGATGGTTCGGCTGGAGACCACGCTCGCTACCTTCAGCAATCGCCCGGGAGATCCGTTTCGCGGCAGCATCAATCAGCCCGTAGTTGTGCACGGGCAGACTCTGATTCCCACCGGAGCGGTGGTCGAAGGCCGGGTCACGAAGGTGAGTGAACCACGCCGCATCTCGGGACGTCCCACGATCGCCATTCTGCCTGAGGACGTGATCTTTCCCAATGGACAGCGCTATTACCTCGATGCGACTCTGACCGATACAAACATTCCCGGCACCAGTGTCAACGACGAAGGCCAGTTCAAAGGGTCAGGCCACGACCGCCGCGATACGCTCGAAACCGGCGGAGGGACAGCCGGAGGGATGCTGATTGGTGGCTTGGTAGGCGGACCTCCGGGAATTCTCGTGGGCGGATTGATTGGAGCGGGGTCTGGGACGGGATTCTGGCTGGCGAAGCATCGGTCGGCGATACTGCCCGCAGGAACGGAACTGACTCTGGAGTTGAATCGGCCGATGCCAACAAATGGAAACGCGACGAACCCGACCGAAACGACGGCATCGGCCGGGAGCGGCGGAAAATAAGCGATCCTTCAGAAAGACTCACGTGGCCGAAGCCAAGCTTCGGCCTTTTTCTTTTTGGTTGATTGCAGCGTGCCGTTTGCCAGGGAAGCGATCCAAACGCGCGATAGTTGCGTCGCAAAAACCGCAACGCTTCGTGCGGAACGCTCGGATCCTTCGCCATTCGGCTCAGGGCAGGCTCTTCGCCTCGCAAAGGCGGCTTGCTCATGATCACAACCAGTAAAGCCGACCGATTCCGGCTCAGGCGCCGAATAGCAGATCGCCTTCGCTCAGTACCTGCAATTCGATCCATCCTTCGAGAGGAAGAGAGTCGACGGGAAGCCTGTTCTCCCAGAGGCTGTAGCGCAGGCGCACCTTGGTGGTCGCGGCAACCCCTGTCGCGGGTTTGGGATTCGCGGAAGGTTGCGCGGTCGAAGAAGTTGGGTTGGCCAGCAACCACGCCAATGGCAATTTGAATTCGAAGCTGCGCAGCAGAGCGAGCTTCACATTGTCGTCAGAAGTCGCAGGTGAGGCGAGCACGCGTCCGTCGGCAGATTCGATCTTCCACTCCTTGAGCTTGTGCTCATGGGCGGAAGCGTCAACCCGCAGGGCACGCCGGGGACGGGATTCTCCCTGCGCCCACGATTCGACGTTCACAACAATTTCGAAATCCGCGTCAGGAGCTTTCCCGGTGAAGTCGAGGCGCCCATAGAGCTGGGTTGCGTCGATTCCGGCATAGACGGCATCGAGCAGAAACTGTTTGCCGTGCATGGAACCGGCACGATGATCGGCCGTGTACGCGGCCGCACCCATCCATTCGAAGTAACGAACTTTGTCTCCGGTGATACGGGGATGAATGTAGGCTGTCTGCGGAACGAACGAGGGCCGGACTTCCGCGCCGGTTATGGGCTGAGCCAGGTAATCGGGCGGATTCGCTCCCAGCGCCTGATAAACGTTGGAGAGATGCTTGCGATAGAGCTCATCGAAGTCGCGATCGTTGGCCGAGTGGTGCTCGGGTCCATACCACCAATTCCAGTCGCTGCCCTCGGAGATGAAAATTTCGTCGAAGGCGAGTTTGCGTTCGGCTTCGCCGGCGCGGGCGGCGTTTTGCGCATAGAACTCGCGCGCGTTGTAGAGATAATCCCAGGCACGATTATCTTCGGGAGCGCCGATCCAGACGTTGAAGTTGGCACTGATCCAGGAGCCGGGAACCAGCGAAGTGAGTTTGCCAAAATCTTTGTGCCGCGCGATCGCCTCGGAAATGGTCACGGCTTCGAGCCCGGGCTCACGCTGCAGCGCGTCGTAAAAGCGGCGCAGAAACTCGCGGCCAGACTTCGGATAGTATTCCCAGGCGTTTTCGCCATCGAGAATAATGGACACGACGGCGTCGCGCCCCTTTTCCAGAACTGGCTTCGCCGCTTCCTTGACGTTGTTGAGCAAGTGGTTGGCCGCATCCTTGGGAGCCATGCCGGAATACACGAATCCGATCAGATCGGAAATCGTGTGATCGCGAAAAACCATGTGCATCGCCGTCTGGCCCTTTTCGTAGCGATGAATGTTGTACAGGCGCTCGGCAAGATTGGCAGGCAGGCGGCCGTTGCCGTCGCGAGCGAAAAATACGCCGCTGCTGCGGCCCAGCACGCCTTCGTCGGTGGCCATCCACTGAATGCCGAGACTGTTGGCGATGGCCAGTACTTCTTCGGAAACACTGCCTTCTGACGGCCAGATTCCCTTCGGACGCACACCAAACACTTTTTGATGTAGATCGAGAGCGCGAGTGAGCTGTTCGCGTGCGTCTTCGGGATGGCGAAAGCGATTCTGTGGCAATGAAAGTCCCGGCGATGATGCCGCGCCCGCATTGGTGTCGCAAACCAGCGGCAGGATCGGGTGAAAAAAGGGCGTCGCGGAAATTTCGATGGATCCTTTCTTTGCGGCTTCGGCATGCGCCGGCAAGACTTTGCCGATCAGTTCGCGCTCGCGCGCGATCACAAATTTTTGATCGTCGAGCGAGTAGTTGCGGCCCTTGGCGACCAGGCTGGCGATGTCCTTTTCTTCAAGAAAAAATTCGTCGAACCACGCCAGCTGCGACAAGACCTGCAAATCGGTGAAGTCCTTTGGCTGGAAGTAGCGCTCGGCGCGCTCGGGATGGTCGCCATGTTCGCGGAATCGCTCCCAGAGCTCGCGATAGCGCGGATACCGTCCGATCACGTTCTGCGGATTCGCCTGAAACAGATACTGCAGGGCGAACCGCCGTTCTTCCTCCGACAGGTCTTTCGCCGGCTTGCTGGCGACGGCGAGAAATGGATCCTTCGCCGTGCCGTCAACGTAATCCTGAATTTGGACCATCAGCGACGGCACGAGGTTGAAGTTCTGGTGAACCTTGGGAAACTCATCGAGCAGCTTCACCATGCCGTAATAATCTTTGAGCGCATGCAGACGCACCCAAGGCAGGCGATATTCACCGGTGACCAGATCTTTGTAAAAGGGCTGGTGCTGATGCCACAGCAGGATGAGTCGAAGCGTAGCCATGGCGCGGAAAATTCAGTCTAGCACGCCGATTACGGGATCAGCGGTTCGGATGGTCATGCCATTCCAACTTTTAACCGAGTCATTGGGCGTGGAGTTGGCAGAGGCTTCCTGAAAAAGAAAATGGCAGAGACGCAGGTTCTCTGCCATCGCGCTGCAGATTTGAAATCGTCTAGTTTCCCATCGGCTCCTCGAGATGGTCGATGACGATGACATCCATCGGCTGTTTCTGCAATTCCAGCTTCAAGCCAAGCTGCTGCTGAACTGCGGCAATAAGAGAAGCTTTCGGCGTAGTGGAACTGTTGTCTGCAGCTTCTGCATCCGGTTGATTGAGATTCTGCGCCCAATGGAGATTGAAGCTGTAGGCACCCTTTAGTCCGGTTTTATCGATGACGGCCAGGCCCAACTGCATCGAGAGTTGGCGCACCAGGTCGTTGATTGAGACTCCCTGTGCGGTTACGATCGAGTCCTGCCCCCTTCCTTTCAGCAGCATTTGCATTCCAATTTTCCTCTGATCGCCGGCAAGCTGAGAGCTCGGAGTCGGCTGAAGTTTCGGGCCTCCTTCGGCGACCACAAGGGCGTAAACCGGTAATTCCTTGGTTTCATGATGCACCACCAGCTTAACGTGCTCGGCCAAAGCGGCCTGCAACGCGAGTTGTCCTGCGCCGTTGCCGAACCCGGGACCAAACTTCGCCCCGGTCGATGGGTCGGCTTTGGCAACGACGTTGTAAGTCCCTGAGAGCAAATCCGCCGGGCCGGAGATCTGATTGGGCTCGACACCATAAGCTTCCTGGATCAGCGCTTGTAAAGTAACGTTATCGGCCACGAAGCCCTCGGGGCCGTACATCATTCGCAGCGGGCGAGGGTTTCCAATCTCGATGTTCGGCCCGGGCGTCGAGCTGTCACTTGGTTTGATAGAGAACGACTGGAAGGTTGGCGTGGTTGCAGCATCAGTGGATTGAGCCCGGCTTGGCGTTGCATTGAACACGCCGACCATCACTGGGATGGCAATCGCCAGCACTGCGGCTGTGGTGAGTAGAAGTTTCCTGCTGAAATCAAGTTTTCGGCCAATGTGCTCAGACATAATGTGAACCATCCTTTTCTTGAGATCGGATCCTGTGACCCCAGCGACACAGGCTAGCGGAGACCCAATACAAAATTCGCAGACCTTCAGAATGCTTTCGGCGTAAACCTCGCGTCGGCTGCCGAATTCGAGAACCTGCTCATCGCAGGCGCGTTCGCGTTCGTCGATCAATCGCGAGCCCATCCACCAAACCAGCGGATGAAACCAAAACAACGCTTCGACCAGCATGTGAATCGCGCCTGCAAGATTGTCACGACGACGGATATGACACAACTCATGCGCGAGCACAGCTTCCAGATGTTCCGGCGTGAAGCGCGCGGAAATGCCCTCCGGCCAAAGCAAGACAGGCCGAGCGATGCCGAAGATACCGGGCTCCAGCGTGGTCGGGGAGGAAAGAATCTTCAATTGCGTCGGAATTTCGAGCGTGCTCTCGAGACGGCGCAGGATTTCCATCTCGATTCCGTCGAGCACCGGAGTTGATTGGCGAATAACAGCGGAAATACGACGCCAGCGCACGCACCAGATCGCAACCACGGCAGCAAATCCGCCGAGCCAGAGCAGAATCAGAACCGTCGGGAGCAGCGCACTGGCAGCCGACAAGTGGATTGGAGAAGCAGCCGCGCGGATTCCGCCGACCGTTGGCGATGTGAACGGCTGGCCGATTTGCTCGATCGTAAAATACACGCCGGGCTGTGCCTCGCCGCTGGAGCGAAGCCACCCCAACTGTTCTCCCAGGACAATGAGCGGCGCGAACGGAATAAGGAACTTCACCGATGCCGCGAGCCAAATCCAATAGCGGGTCCGCGCCTGATTCTTGCGTAGCGCGACAGTCAGCAGAGCGGCGGCAAGAACAAACAGGGTCGATTGCCACAAATGATTGGCGAGGGCAGGGCCGAGAGTAGTCCAGAGCGCAGACAGTTCGTTCGGCTTCATCGGGATTCATCCTTTCTCTGCAGCTTGCGCAAAGTTTTCTCCGCCTCTTTTACGTCGGCCAGGGTGA
>JASHQK010000094.1 GCA_030039195.1 Candidatus Sulfotelmatobacter sp. | reverse complement strand
TCGTTATCACGACGAGGAATGGGGTGTGCCGGTTCACGACGATCGCGCGCTTTTCGAGTTCTTAATTCTCGAGGGCGCGCAAGCCGGGCTCAGCTGGACAACGATTCTCAACAAGCGCGAAAACTACCGCAAAGCGTTTGCAGGATTTGATCCCAAACGCGTGGCGCGATTTGATCGACGCAAGATCGCAGCCCTGCTGCGCGATCCAGGAATTGTGCGCAACCAGCTTAAGATCGTCTCGGCAGTCGAGAATGCGAAGGCATTCCTGCGCGTGCAGCAGGAATTCGGCAGCTTCGATGCCTATATTTGGCAGTTCGTCGGAGGAACTCCGCAAGTGAATGCACCGCAGTCGCTGAAACAGGTTCCGGCGCGGACGGCTGAGTCCGACGCCGTGAGCAAAGATCTCAAACGCCGCGGATTCAATTTCGTCGGCTCGACCATCTGCTATGCCTTTATGCAGGCGGTGGGCATGGTCAACGATCATCTCGTGGAATGCTTCCGGTACAAAGAGCTCCTGTAGGGACAGCCGCTTCGGCTGTCTAGTCGGGAGGAGCTCGACCGCCTTCATCCCGTATTGTGCAACCCGGCAGCGATGCCGTTAATGGTGGCTCCGAGAGAGTATTCCAGTTCTGAGCTGTGCTCGCCCTGCTGCTTGCGACGCAGAAGCTCAACCTGGATCAGGCTCATGGGATCGACGTAAGGATTACGCAGGCGAATCGAGCGCGCGAGCACGCGATTGCGGACCAGCAGTTCGCGTTGTCCGGTTACGCGCAAAATCATCCGCCGCGAACGCAGGAATTCGGCCTCCAGCATGGAAAAGACGCGCTGGCGCACCGCCACGTCTTTCACCAGTCCGGAATACACGCGCGCGATGCCCAGATCGGCCTTGGCCATACCGATCTCGACGTTGCTGATCATGGCAGCAAACACGGGGAACCCGCGCGTGATCTGGCGAAGAAGCTGTTCGTGCCCCCGGCCGCGTTGGGAAAAAGTTTCGAGGGCGTGACCCACGCCGAACCAAGCCGGGACGGCGTGGCGGCTCTGCATCCAGCCAAAAACCCAGGGGATGGCGCGTAGGTCTTCGAGACGGCGGCCTTTACTGCGGCGCGAGGGACGCGAACCGATGCGGGCGGCATCGAGCTCGTTCACCGGGGTGGCCTGCTCGAAATATTCGAGCACGTCGGAATTTTCGGCGATGTCGCGGCGATAAACGCGATAAGCCTCTTCCGACATCTCTTCTACGGCTTCTTCCCACGGCGCCGTATCCTCGTTTCTTTTCTCACCGGGACGCGTGAGCGCCTCCAGGCTGGCCGCGATCATCAACTCCAGATTCCATTCCGCCAGAACCGCGTCCGCATACTTCCAACTGAGGACTTCGCCCTGCTCGGTAATGCGAATTTGCCCGCTGAAGCAGCCGGACGGCTGAGCCAGAATCGCGGAATGCGTGGGTCCGCCGCCGCGGCCAACAGTTCCTCCGCGGCCGTGAAATAACCGCAGCTTCACTCCGTGTTCCTGCGCGGCGTGATGCAGCTCGCGATGCGCTTTATAGAGCTCCCAGGTGCTGGTGAGCATGCCGCCGTCTTTGTTGGAATCGGAGTAACCGAGCATGACTTCCTGCCAGCGATTCCAGGAGTCGAGCAGGGGCTGATACTCCGCATGGTTCCAGAGGCTGCGCATCACGCGCGCAGCGGCGCGCAAGGAATCGATCGATTCAAACAATGGAACCGGCATCAATCCTGGATCGTCGCCGGAAGCGGCAAGCCGCACGCCGAACGCCTTGGCAAGGTGCACGACCGCCAGCACGTCGTTTTCTGTTTCTGCGCCGCTGATGACGTAATTTCGAATCGACCCGGCGGGGTAAATGCATTTGAGTTCCGCGATGGTGCGGAAGGTTTCGCGCAGTTCGCAACTTTGCGGCGATTCAGTGCTGCCCGCCAGATCCGGCCCGAGTTCCTTCATGACTTCCGCGTGGACGCGAGCGTGTTGGCGCACGTCGAGCGTATGCAGATGGAAGCCAAAGGAACGCACTTTGCGCAGCACGGGATCGACCCAACCCGCGGCCAGGCGTTCGCCGCAATTGGCGGCGAGACTCTCTCGCAGAAGCGTGAGATCGCCCGCAAATTCTAAGCAGTTCTTATAGGCTGACGAAGAATTGCCACCGCCTCCGCTCCGCTCCAGCTTGTGAAAGATGTAAGACAGAAATCGGCGATAGCTCTCCGATGTGTTATGCGGTCCCCATGCCATGTGAACGCCCGTGATCGTGCGTTCATATTGCGCCAGCCGTGAAAGCAATTCCTTCGACACGCCGGTCTGCCGTCGAGAGGAACTGAGCCGGTCGCTGAGCGCTTCGACGTCGTTCAAGTACTCGCGCAGTATGAGGGCACGAGCCGCTGCGAGCGCGTCACGAATGCATTCGGGCTTGACTAGCGGATTGCCGTCGCGATCCCCGCCGATCCAGGAGCCGAAGTGAACGATGCTGGGTAAAGCGGTCCGGTCAATTTCAATTCCGTAGACTTCTCGAAAGGATTCCGCCATTTCGGCGTAAATCCTGGGAAGAGCTTCGAAGAGCGCAAGCCGGAAGTAGCGCAGGCCCATGCGAATTTCGTCATTCACAGTGGGCTTGGCGAGACGAACTTCATCGCTCTGCCAAAGCGAAGTCACTTCAGCGCGGATGTTGAGTTCGCAATCCTCCGCTTCTTCAGCAGTGAGTGGAAGGCGATCGAGGCGCTCCAGCCAATCGGCGATGCGTCGCCGCTTGAGCAGAACCGTCTGCCGCGCAACCTCAGTGGGATGCGCGGTGAAGACCGGGGTAATAGCAACCATGTGCAGCGCAGACAGCGCGTCTTCAGCGGAGATTCCAGCCTCTTTCATCCGCGCGAGAGTGCCGCGAAACGAACCGGCCAACGGAGCGTGCTCGCGATCCAGTTTTCCCGCACGCCGGCGGCGCTTGCGATGATTGGTCTCGGCCAGATTCGTCAACTCGAAATAGATCGCGAAGGCCTTGGTCACCTGGTAGGCGCGGGTTAAGTCCATACCCGAGACCATTTCTTGCGCTTCGAGCAGGAGTTCACGATCGGCAGTCTCTTCCGATTGGCGCCGCACCGTCCCGCGATGCTCGATCATCAATCGGCGCAATTGCTCGACCGACTCATACAACGGCTGTCCGGCCTGCTCGCTGAGAACGTTTCCGAGGACTGCACCCAGCGATCGGACGTCGCGCCGCAGAGGATTATCTTTCGCTGGGTCCTCGGAACTCGCCGTCAGTTCAAGCAGGCGCGAGGCCTGGTCGTCTGGCTTCCACAGCGGTTTGTTCCCGCGCGACATTGTTTAATAAGAAGAACAGACAGAATAAACGATCGGGATGCGCGTCGCGAAAGCGGAGCTTTCTTCAAACGGCGGGGCTCAATAGGGCATAGTCGCTCCAGTATGTCATCCCGAGCAAGCGCTTTCTGGCAGCGAGGAATCTGAGCGAGCCGCGCGGAAGCGGCGCATGCTTTGCGCGGGTGCCCCACTTCTGGCCGGAGTTGCCAGAGGTGGGGATTCTTGCGGCCTGCGGGTGCGATTCGTGGTCAGCTATTTCGGCGCTTCGAAGCGATAGCCGATGCCGCGCAGCGTTTTCAGATAGCGGGGCTGCCGCGGGTCGAGTTCAATCTTCTCGCGCAGGCGGCGCACATACACGTCAATGGATCGAGGCGTAACGAACGGAGTTTCCTTCCACACGGCGTCGAGCAACTGATCGCGCGTGAGAACCCGCCCTCGATGCGTTGCCAGATATTCCAGCAGGCGAAACTCGCGGGTGGTGGTCGAAACCTGGCGTCCCGCAACCTGCACGGTCATGGAAGAAAGGTCGATTTCCAGATCGCCAAAACGGAGAACTTCACTGGCGGCCGGATCGTGCCCGATTCCGCGCAACACGCTGCGCACGCGCGCCACCAGTTCGCGCGGGCTGAAGGGCTTGGTGATGTAGTCATCGCCTCCAAGTTCGAGCCCCTTGACCCGATCGGCTTCCGCGGTCTTGGCGGTGAGAAAAATAATGGGCTTTGTCGAGAGCAACGGCGTCTGCCGAATGTGACGGCAGAGTTCAAAGCCGTCGCTCCCGGGAAGCATGACATCGAGCAGGAATAGAGCGGGCTGCTCTCGCGTCGCCTCGCCCAGAACCGATGCGGCGCTGACGAAGCTCTGCACTTCGAAACCGGCTGAGCGCAGATTGTGAGCAATCAGGCGGGCAATATCGGCGTCATCCTCGACCACAAAGATGAGTGGACCAGGAGGATCAGGGTGGGCACCATTTGCGGTTCGCTCGGAGGATTCGGCCGGAAGTTGCATCGTCGCTTCAAAATCCCCCAGGAGCGCCACATTGGCGAAGAGGCTCTGACCCACAAATTTATGGGGAGAATGTTGCGCGGATGTTTCGTTTTGGTTAAGGAACGATGAATTTCCTCAGAGAAATCAGTTGACTTTCTTCTTGGGAGCGTGGCGCAGGCTGCGCCCTTCGATCAGGCTGTAGAGTTCTTCCGCGAGATTGGTGGTGTGGTCGCCGGCCCGTTCCAGGGCCTGCGCCATCAGCAACACCTCGAATTCTGATGGCCCCTCCGGCATCCCGGCCAAATGTTTCTGAAATAGCGAGTGACAAACGCGATCGATTTCTTTATCCATTTGCAAGACCTTGCGGGCGCACTCCAGGTCAAGCGTGGAAAATCCCTTGTGGATCAGATCGAGCATCTCGCGCAAAACCATCGACATTTCCACCAGCTCCCTGACGTCGGCGGCGGGGATTTTCTCGGCTCTGGACTGCACGCGCATGGCGACGCTCATGACGAGATCGCCAATGCGCTCGAGGTCTGTGGTGCACTTCAGGCTGGAGAGCAGTTGCCGGGCGCGGGTTTCATTGACGCGCGTGATGGCCAGCGGCAGGCGTTCGTCGATCTGGCGCTCGATGATGTCGAGTTCTTTCTCGCAGTCTTTGATGGCGAGAAAGGCCATGCGCGAGGAATTCGTCAACAGGTCCCGGACATTGAATGCGGCATCGCGCGCGATCAGGCAGCCCTTCATGGCAAGGCGCGTCAAGTCTTCAAGGTCTCCTGACAACGCGCTGAAATGCCGCGACTTCGTAGCCGTTTTCCCGGCGGTGTCGGCTGCTTGGCGTTGTGAGCGACTGGGCATGAACAGGAAGATCCGATTATGGCAACGCGGCCAGTTCCTGCGCAAGCGCGCGCTAACCCGAGTTCCCGAGTCTAGTCCTGAATTGTGAAAGGAGCATTACAACATTGCGTCGATAGCCGCCGCGGACTACATTGAGCAGGAGATGATTTTGAAATGAGGTATCGGTCGTGAACGCGAGGGATTATCTTCGCCAATTTGCCTACGACGAGTGGGCGAATGCGCAGGTGCTAGAGGCCATGCGGTCCGCCGGAGCGGACGAGCGATCGCTCACGCTTCTGTCTCACATTCTCTCTGCCGAGCGCTTATGGCTGGAACGGTTGCAGCAGCAACCGCAAGGCGCTCCGGTCTGGCCCAAGCGAAGCCTGGAAGATTGTGCATCCGAAGTGCGCGAAGTGGGCCGGCTCTGGCGCGAATACCTGGCGCAGAGTACAGGGAGCGATCTTGGGGGTGTCGTCTCCTACAAGAACAGCAAAGGCGAGCCCTTTACGGGCGCGGTCGCAGACATTTTGAGCCATGTCATTCTGCATTCCGCCTATCATCGCGGGCAGATTGCCAGCCACATGCGCAACAGCGGAAAAACGCCGGCTTACACCGATTTCATCCACGCCGTGCGCCAGGGATTTGTGAAGTAGGATTGCTCGGCAGAGAATAACGACGATGCAAGGCTCCAGGCTATACGTTTTCACCGCGCTTCAGATCATCGCTGTCGGCGTCCTGGCGTGGGTTCTTGTGACCATGAACACTGCCTGGAACGCGCAGCGCTACTCGGGGACGGTGCTTGTCATCATTGGAGCAGTCTTCATCATCGTTGCACGGTATCAACTCGGCAAATCGTTCTCCATTACGCCGCAAGCGCATGAACTCGTGACCAAAGGGATTTACTCCAAAATTCGCAATCCGATCTACGTTTTTGGAAGCGTGCTGCTGGCCGGCTTGTTTCTGGTTTTGCAGAGACCGTCGCTTTGGATTCTACTGGTGATCGTGGTGATCGCTCAGACGCTGCGAGCAAAGAAAGAAGCGAGGGTGCTCGAAGCCGCCTTCGGCGATGCCTATCGCGATTATCGACGCAAGACCTGGTTCTGATCGATCTTGCGCCGGCTTCCTCAACCGCGCAGGCCACTGGGAATCGCAGCCGGAGGCGGTGGTGCGCGACGACACCCTTGCCTCGCTTTGCCGCCGGACGCCGGAAGACGTAAGATTTTCAGGAAATGAAAAAACTTGTTGCTTTGTTTTTGCCAATGCTGTGCACCATCGCAATCGGTTCTGAGGACCTGCAATCAAAGATTCCTGCCATGCCGGCGGCGGTGACCGATAACGCCGTGGTCACGCTGCGCAACGGACTGGATGTGTATTCGCTGATGGGCATCGGCCCGAAAAGAACGTGGGACGATGTGACCAGTCAGGTCTACATTCTCCACATTGCCTCGGCGAAATGGAGCGCCGGCCCGCGGGTTCCCGGTGTCGGAGGCCGTCTGGGAGCGTCGGCCGTGAGCGCCAAAGAAAAAATCTATGTTTTTGGCGGGTTCCTGCTCGATAGCAAGGGAAACCGGTTCACCGCCGGCGATGTGAACATGTTTCTGCCTCGCGACCAGAAGTGGTATCGCGGCGCGGACATTCCTATTCCCGTCGATAGCGCCGTTATTGGCGTGAATCATGACCGCTACGTTTATCTGGTTGGCGGACGATCGAAGAACGGCCCCGTGAACAACGTGCAGGTTTACGACATCCAGAAAAACACCTGGGGCGAGGCGACGCCTTTTCCGGGAACGCCCGTCTACGGCCACGCCGGTGGCTTAGGCGACGACACCATCGTCTTTGTCGATGGAGCCAAGAAAAACACAGGCGACAGCGGCCCGCCCTACGTGCCGTCCGACGACTGCTGGATTGGCAGGATCGACAAGAAGAATCCCAACAAAATCGAGTGGAAGAAACTGCCTCCGCACCCGGGACGAGCCCGCTTTGGAATTGTCGCCGGCGCTCGCGAAAAGGATCGCCAGATTCTGTTTTCCGGTGGCTCGCCCAGCGTGCATGACTTTAAGGGGTTGGATTGGCAAGGCAAACCGGTCGAATTTTCTCGGGTGACGTTTTCTTACGATGTACGCGCAAACAGGTGGGACCTGGTCACGGATGAGAACGAAGACGCGCACAGCGACAGCCGAGGCATCGTATCCACACCGATTGGACACTTAGTCGTGGGCGGGTTGAACCGAGAAGCCAGCGTGAGTTCCCGCGTGGAGATCGTGCCCAGGTATTAGCGATCAGCCGCCGTTTTTGTTTCGGGTTTTTCTGGGAATCGGAGAAAAGCCTGAAGATCCCCTGCCGGAGTGTAGTCCGGACGCTTCCCCAGTTGGGTGAGCGTCGTGGAGAGAAAAGACTGGGGCGGGAGGAACGGTATCGAACCGTCATCTCCGGGATGGAGCCCCGGCGCATTGCCGAAGTTATGCTACTCCCGCGAGTACTGACAATCGATCCGTTTAAAATTATGGGATCGACTCTCTGCCTGTCAACAAGAACCGGGCCTTCTCAGTCTGGCGGTTTCAGCAGCGGCTGGCATCAGCCGCTGCATTATCGCGCCCGCGCCAACACCAGCGTGACGTCGTCGGGCTGCTCGTTATCGCCGATCCAGTCGTCGACGGCGTGCGTCACGATCTGACTGATTTGCGCAAGAGGCTGATGGCGATTCTGCCGGACCAGTTCAATCAAACGCTGTTCGCCAAATTCTCCGAAGTCGTTCTCCGGCTCGGTCACGCCGTCGCTGTAAGCGACAAGGATTTCTCCCGGCCGCATGTCAATCGCGCCTTCTTCATACGACATGTTGTCGAACAAACCCACGACAGTGCCCCCAGCCTCGAGCTTGCGAATGGCGCCGCTCTCCGAGATCACCGCGGGAGGCAGATGGCCGCCGTTGCTGTAGGTCATGCGGCGCAAACGGCCATCGTAAATCCCCAGAAATAGCGTGGCATATTTTTCCGGCGGAGTGCTCTCGTAAAGCTGATGATTGAGCAAACTGAGCAGACCGGCCGGAGAAATTTCGATTCCTTCGGGCCAGGTTGCCATCATCCGGCCAGTCCCTGCCACTGCGCCGACGGCGACGGGCTCGCGCATTTGCGGAAGACTTTCTACGCTGTAAGCGCGCACCGCGGAATGGATGGTCGCCATCAATAACGCCGCCGAGATTCCCTTTCCGCTAATATCGCCCACGGCCAGAATCATCTTGTGCGAGCTCGCAGCCAGGAAGTCGTAATAATCTCCGCTGACCGTGCGCGCCGGCCGGCAAAAGCCGTGCACTTCCAGTGATTCGATTTCCGAAACCTGGCGCGGGAAAAGCTGCGACTGCACCTCCTGCGCGATGGCCAGTTCATTCTCCATGCGCTGCTTCTCTTTCTGCTCCTGAACCAGCTTTTCGATGGAGGCAGTCATGGAGTTGAACGAGACCGCCAGCTCCGCCAGCTGATCGCGAGATTTGACGGGAATACGGTGGCTGAAATCGGCGCGATCCACGTGTTTGGTGCCGAGATAGAGCTGCGCGACAGCGCCGGTCACGGTGCGGGTCAGGCGGGTTCCGATGATCAGCGCGATTAATTCGATAAGCGCAAAAAAGATGGCAAATCCCAGCAGAATGTAAGCTGCGCCCCGCACTGCCTCGCCCCACGTGGCGAACAGAAGGCCGTAGAGAGCGGCAGGCCGGGTGACCACGGCCAAGCTTGCCCTCCCTAGTTCCGCCTGGCCAGTCGTCCAGTTCACAATCGAGAGCGGCGTTCCAAATGTGATCTCATGATCGAAGATGCCGGCAGGAGTGGGAACGCGGCCCACCGTGAAAACCGTCGACGGCGTAAATTGATGAGAAGTCTTGTCTCGATTCGATCGGTCATTTTCCGAGGACAACCCGAAAGAGTCCAGCGTCACTTCACCAAGATTGGCGGCTATTTTGCCGACGAATTCCTTGTCGAATGGTTCGCTGGTAACGACGGTGAGTCTTGAAGGTCCAATCGCCATCGAGGTCCCTGCGCGCAAGAGCAATTGATCTTTGTCGCGGACAATGTCGCTAAAACTGTCTTTGAGAAAATTGGGAAAGGCGATAGAGGAGCCGCCGAAATCGTCGCAGAGCGGGAGCTTCTTCTCGCCGTACCAGGCACAGACCGTGCGCCGGTTCCAGGAGGAGTCGCGCTGCCGCAATCGGGCCAGCGAAACGGCCAGAGGTTTCTCGCCGCGTTCCAGATGTGCCGCAAGCTCGCTGCTGATGGCGAGGTTGGCGGCTTCCATGCTGCGCAGGCGGGATTGAATTTCCGAGGTGACCACGAACACGGCAAATTGCCCGAACAGTCCGTAGAGCGTAATGACCGCCATCGTCATCAGCAGAACGGCGGGGATTACCCCGATGAAAACGTAGGTGACGATGAGGCGATTTCGCAGGCGCCAAAGGATTCTGCGTTTCACCCAGCCGAAGACCAGAACAAAGAACAAGACCGCAGCAATGAAGGTAAGAAAATCAACCCACCCACTGAGATGGTCGCCCCAGGAAGGGGCCAGCAGCCCGGCCACCTTCTGCAGCACAAACAGGCCGGCAGCCAATGCCGCCAGATAGCTGGCCAGCTTGGCCATGCGGCCTTGCGGCCACAATTCGGCTCGAATGAGTCTGTTCCGAAGTTCTGGATAGGACCAGGGCATAGCGCTAAATGAGCTTGGCTGAGGGTTAGGATTATACGCGGTGGCTGTCCGGTCCAGCCGTTTTGCGCCGTAGTTTATATCTCAGGATACAGATCGAAAAATGCTTCCAGGCTGGTGCGCAACTGCTTTTCGATTTCTTCCTTGCTGCCTTCCAGCACGTGCATGGTGACGTGCGCTTCCCGGCCATTTCTCAACTTGACGGGAGCGTCGCCCACTTCGGCCACATCATCGGAAGGCAGCAGCCTCATTCCGTAAACCAACGTTAAGTTTGCCATACCAGAATTCTAAGTCCTTTTGGCTGCCACGGCGATATCGTAGCCGGCGGAGTAGTCTTCTAAATTCACTAAGCCACAAGGGACACGAAGCAGCAGTCGATCAGCGAGCAGGCTGCAAGCCAAGGAGAGAATCCGCGCAAATAAAAAAGCCCATCGGATGCTTGCTTGGGGCGTGCTCGGGTCAGCATCCGGTGGGCTACCGTTTCTCCTTACTCACCCTGTTGTTTTCAGGAGTATGTGACTCAATTAAACTCCTGACGTCGCAGAAGTTTCGTCTAAATTTGTAAAACTTTGTAATTTCTTCGCAGCCAGCGAGAAGTTGAAGGGACAGCTACGAAACGCCGAGTCACTCGCGGATTCGCGATTTAATTGTCAATCGCTAGTTTGGCAGTGCTGGAATTTTCTCGGCTACGAGTTCGGCAAAGCGCTTGTCCTTTCGTAGTTGCGCGAACTCCACATCTTTGTACACGTCGTTGAAGTCTTTGTAGCCCTCTTCCTTCGCCTTTCTCAAATATTCCAGCGAACGGTCTGAAAATCCCATCTTGGCGTAGAGCCTGGCGACGGTGTAGTCATAGCGCGCGCGGTCTTCCGGACTTGGTAATTGCGCTTGAATTCCCGCCCTCGAACTGCGCTCGAAGACATCAGGATCGAGTTGCATGGCTTGCTGATAGGCCACAACCGCAGCGTCGAACTCTCTCTTGGAAAAGAGCGCCGCGCCGAGATTGCTGTAGAACGATGCCGAATTCGCGTCGATGGCGATGGCCTTGTTATAGTCCTTGATCGCAGCGTGGTACCTTCGCTGTTCGTAATAGACAACACCCAGGTTGTTGTAGGCGTCGGCGAACGTGCGATCCGCTTTGATCGAGTGCTCAAATGATTTCCTGGCGTCGGAGTAACGCTGCATCATCAGTTCGGTGATGCCGATCTTGTTCAGCAGTCCGCAGGAGTTCGGAAGTTTCTTGAGGGCAGCGCGGTAGTAGTCGAGTGCATCGAGATAAAGCTTTTCGGCGCGCAGTTCGTCGCCGCGCTTTTCCAGGTCGGCCGGCGTCGCACTGGGAGATGGAGGTTCTACCGTCCGCAGCAGCGGCGGAATCACCTGAACCTGGTCAGAGTGCGAAACCTGCGCCCATGCAGCGCCAGAGATGAGAACACAGAGTGTAAGCAGGGAAATCGACACCAGCGAGACTTTCGGGCAGGACGACATAGACCACCCCCCAGTCAAACTTACGCATATTCTGCCATAATGTTCCGCAGTCGGCGAAAATTCCTGAAACCTGCCTCTTGTTTTTCACGGCAGAGGCGCGAAGTCCCCGGCAAGACAAGACCGAAAAAGCCCATGAAAACCGGCCAAATGCCGTCGGTTTGCGGCATTACCTTGGTCTTTCTCTTTCTCTGTGCCTCAGTGACTCCGTGGTGGAAAATCCGCGTCAGTGGGGCGCCGGAGCCGGCTGACTATTATTGTCTGGGGGTTTAGACACCGGAGCGGCCTGTTTGTCATCCTTGAAAATTCCGGCGATTTTACCGAAAAAGCCCTTCTTTTTGTTGGGATCGTCTTTGTCACCTGCGTTGGCTGAGCCCTGAGCATTCGCCTGGCTGGGATTCGGAGGCAACACTTTATCTTGACCGCTAAAGAGCCGCGAGAAGAACCCCTTGATTCCCTGTTGCTGATCGCAGGTCACTTCCGGTTCGGTTCCGGCGATGAATGCGGAAGTATAGTCATCGGGGCAGGACGGCGTGGCCAGGCGGTTGGTCGCCTTGTCCAAGGAAACATCGACTACCCCCGAAGGCTGCTCGAATTCGTGCATATCGGAATACTGAGGCAGCGCCGAAGCCTTCTTCATAAACTCCGTCCAGATCGGGGCGGCAGACAGGGCACCGCTCAGGTGCAAGTCGCTGTAGTCGTCATAGCCGACCCAGACGATGCAGAGCAGGTTCGAGGTATATCCCGCGAACCATCCGTCCTTCGAGCTACCAGTTTTTCCTGCGGCGGGCAAAGTGAATCCGCGCAGCCGCACCGCCGTATATCCCAAGCCGTTGTTGATGACGCCTTCCATCATGTTCGTCATGACGTAGGCGATGCGCGGATCAAGAACCGGTCGCTGATCGGTGTTGTAGTTCGCGATCACATCTCCCTGGGCATTGCGCACCGAGCGAACCCAGATGGGAGAGAGCCGCAAGCCTCCGTTGGCAAAAGATGTATACGACGCCGCCATCTCGAGGGGGGATGCATCATAGGAGCCCAGGGCCATGGCTGGCGTGGCTTTGACTGACGTAATCCCGGCAGTTCGGGCCAGATCGGCGACCTTGTCGTACCCCACCTCCTCGGCCACTTTTACCGTAGCATTGTTCAGCGACATGGCCAGCGCATAACGCAGGGTCACGTCTCCGTGATATTCCTCTTTGTAATTGCGCGGCTCGTAGATCTGGTCGCCGTAGGTGAAGCTCGTCGGCTCATCGGTGACTGTGGAAGCGGGGGTGATCACGTTTTGCGAGCCGTCGATCGCGGTATTCATCGCCGTGGCATAAACAAATGGCTTGAAAATCGAG
>JASHQK010000093.1 GCA_030039195.1 Candidatus Sulfotelmatobacter sp. | reverse complement strand
GAGAAATTTCGCGTGGCTCTGGTGCAGATGTCGTGCGGGCCGGAGCCGGAAGAAAATCTGACGAAGGCACTGGACCGCGTGAAGGACGCGGCCGGACGCGGGGCGCGCGTGGTTTGCCTGCCGGAATTATTTCAGACACAGTATTTCTGCCAGCGGGAAGATCATGCGCTGTTTGATCTGGCGGAACCGATACCGGGACCGAGTTCCGAGAAAATTGCGGCGGCGGCGCGCAGCAACGGAGTTGTCGTCATCGCGTCGTTGTTCGAGAAGCGCGCGCCCGGCGTGTATCACAATACGGTTGCGGTGTTCGACAGCGATGGATCATTGTGCGGGCTGTATCGGAAGATGCATATCCCGGATGATCCGCTGTATTACGAAAAGTTTTATTTCACGCCGGGGGATCTGGGATTTCGCGCCCTCGATACCAGCGCCGGAAAATTGGGAACGCTGGTGTGCTGGGATCAGTGGTATCCGGAGGGCGCGCGGCTGACGGCGTTGCAAGGAGCGCAGGTGCTGTTTTATCCGACGGCAATTGGGTGGCATCCGGCGGAGAAAGCCGAATTTGGCATGGCGCAGCACGATGCCTGGCGCACGATCCAGCGCGCGCACGCGATCGCGAATGGCGTGTATGTCGCGGTCGTGAACCGCGTCGGGTTTGAAACCGGAAACATCCGCGGAAAATCGACGCCTGGCGCGGGGCTGGAATTCTGGGGCGGATCTTTTTTTTGCGATCCATTCGGACGGGTGCTGGCCGAGGCGTCGCATGATCGAGAGGAAATATTGGTCGGCGAAGTGGATCTGAAAGCGCTGGAAGACATTCGCCGCAATTGGCCATTTCTGCGCGATCGAAGGATTGACGCCTACGCGCCGATTACGAATCGGCTGCTGGATTAACGAGAACCTACCTTGGCTCGAACGGCCCATCCCTCAAAACTCGAAATGTCAGCCGCGGAACTCGATCTCCGCATGCCGGCCGAATGGGAGCCGCATGCCGCGACATGGCTCGCGTGGCCGCACTATCGCGGGGATTGGCCGGGAAAATTTGAGCCGATTCCGTGGGTGTATTCGGAGATCATCCGCAACGTGGCGAAGCACGAGCGGGTAGAGCTGATTGTCAACAATGCTGCTGCGGCTCGACAGGCGCGACGAGTGTTGGAGCGGGCCGGCGCGCTGTCGAAGAATATTCGATTTCATCGCTGGCGGACGGATCGTGTGTGGCTGCGCGATTCGGGATGCATTTTTGTGAAACCCCAGATCCCAGGTCTCGCAACGACGGCGAGACCCTTCGACGAGCTCAGGGCAGGCTCTGGGGCACCCCCTTTTTCGGGTGAGACCCGCGAGGTTCGCGCTCTCAAGTTTCGCTTTAATGCGTGGGCGAAATACTCGAATTGGCGGAAGGATGACAAGGTCGGAAGCTTGATGGCGAAGGTCAGCGATCCCACCCTACGAAAACCGCGTAGGGTGGGCCACCCCCGGAACTTGAAGATGGGGCAGCCGCTCGAGATTCATCCTGTCTCTGGCGGCAAGCGCATTGTGCTCGAGGGCGGGTCGATTGACGTGAACGGTGCGGGAACAATCCTTACGACGGAAGAGTGCCTGCTCAGCAAAGTGCAGGAACGCAATCCGCACATGACGCGCGTGCAATACGAAAAGGCCTTTGCCGATTATCTGGGCGCGCCGCACACGATCTGGCTGGGACGCGGCATTGCAGGCGACGACACGCACGGCCACGTGGATGATCTCAGCCGCTTCGTCGCGAAGGACACGGTTGTAACCATGCTTGAGCCCAACACAAAAGATGAAAATCATGCTCCGCTGCGCGCGAATTTGAGGCGCTTGCAGGCGGCGCGCGATCAGGATGGTCGACAGTTGCACATCGTAGAAATTCCCATGCCGCAGCCAGTCATTTTTGAGGGCCGGCGGCTCCCGGCCAGCTATGCGAATTTCTACATCGCAAATGGAATTGTGCTGGTCCCGGTATTCAATTGTGCGAACGATCGAATCGCACTCAATACGCTGGGGCAAGTGTTTCCCAAGCGCGAAATCGTTCCCATTTACTCGGGAGACTTCATCTGGGGCTTTGGCGCGATGCACTGCATGACGCAGCAGCAGCCGGAGTAGCGGACATACGTGGCTTGCAGAACTGGGAAAGACGGCTGAGGTCTGCGATCAACGCCGGTATTGTGTGGGTTGCGGACCTTTTTCGAGCATCTGCCGATCCCAGATGGCGCCGTCGCGGGTGTAGCTGGCGAGTTCGAAATCCTGCGTGAGTTCGAGCGCGTCGGTGGGGCAAGCGTCTTCGCACAATCCGCAGAACATGCAGCGGCTCAAATCGTAGGTGAAGTGGGTGAGTTCTTTGCGGCGCGTTTTCTCATTGCGCTCGCTCGAGACGACGATGAGGTGCTCGGGGCAGGCCAGCGCGCACAGATCGCAGGCGATGCACATGGTCTCGTCGGTGTCGGGATTCACGTTCAGGCGCGGCGCACCGCGGTACCGTTCGGCGATGTGGGGCCGTTCGAGAGGGTACTGCTCGGTATAAATTTCTTTGGGATCCTGATAGCGGAAGGTGATCCGCAGGCCTTGCAGCAGGTCGACAAGAAAAACTTTGCGCAGCAGGTTTGGCATCCCCATAGCTCGTCAGGATACCACTAACCACGGGCTCATCCCAACTGCGGAGACGGTCTGGTCGGGGGCTCAATTTGGAATCTTTCAAAATCGCGTCATCCTAAGCAAAGCCGTTTTTCAGGCGGAGCGAAGAATCTCGCCCGGGTGCCCCAGAAGCTCCACACCGGATCCCTCGCCCCGATGGTGAAAACGCGGGACATCGGGATGACGTCCCAACGAGTTTCAACCTGAGCCACTACTGACAGTCTGGCTCTGGGGTCGCAGGGGAGCGGGAATTCGGGAACTTTTTTCCGTCGGCTTGCGTACTTCTCAGCAAGAGGACGCCATGAAAGCCTATCTCGACAACTTGCCGACCAACCGTTGGGCTCTGGCGGCCGTCACTCTGATTCTGATCGCCTATCCGGTGGCGCGAATGGTGGTTCCCGCGGTGCTCCACGCGGTTGTGCCCCAGGTGGTGCGCACCGTGCTCCAGTTGATCTGACGCGCCCTTTAGATAGAAAAATTAGCGATTCGAGACCGGCTCCTAGCAGGCTGCGAAAAGACTCTCCAATACAGCAAAAACCACCCTCAGGCGCTAAAGCGCCATTCCAGTATCAGTGCCTTAGCGGCGCGAGTGAACTCGTGCCCTTCCCGATTTTACAAACCGGATTCTTTTTTCCGCAGCTTGCTAGGCCGTCGGTCGGGAGAAGCTAGAATACTCGCGGGTCTTCGCTCTTGTGTCAGCTGAAAGTTCACCCCAGGTTGATAAACGCACCGTGAGTCTGGCCTCCGACGAACTCTGGATGGAGGAAGCGTTGCGCTGCGCGCAACGGGCGCTCGAAGCCGGGGAAGTACCGGTTGGAGCGGTCGTTGTCTGCGAAGGCAAGATTGTGGGGCGGGGATGGAATCGCAACATTGCAGATTCCGATCCGAGCGCGCATGCGGAGATTGTGGCCTTGCGCGAAGCGGGTGCTGCCGTGGGTAACCATCGTCTGGGTCGGTGTGACGTGTTTGTTACAATTGAGCCGTGCGCGATGTGTGCTGGAGCGCTGGTGCACGCGCGGATCCGGCGTTTGGTCTATGGGGCAGATGATGCGAAAGCCGGTGCTGTGCGCTCGACGATGGAGCTGTTGAGCCATCCGAAACTCAACCACAACGTGGAAGTTCGTGGTGGAATTCTGGCCGGGCGCAGCGCCGAACTGCTGCAAGAGTTTTTCCGGAAGCGTCGATAGGCGCTGGTCGCAAGCGGGTGACCGGGGACCAGTTCATTTGCGGCTCCTGAGCTTTTCAAGTCAGGGCTTGTTCTGACTGGCGGCTGGCAACTGGGAATTGACAACTGGTTTTTGGCGCGGAGAGGTGCGTGAGTGGTTGAAACGATCCGCCTCGAAAGCGGACATACCTTAACGGGTATCGGGGGTTCGAATCCCTCCCTCTCCGCCAGATTATTGCCAGTCACTGATTCCGCATCACCGAGGAATCGGAGTGCGCAGTTAGACCATCCCTCCTAAAGATTGGGATTTCTGCTCGAAACCACGGAACATCTTAGAGAATGCGCGGTTCTTCTCGCGAGGACGGCAACGCTTCGTGCTGCGCACGGAATCACTTGAGATTACTTACCGGGGCGGGTGTTGCTGTGCATTCGGGAATCCTCGATTATTGAGGTGGGGTATTCAGGGTTGTGGTTTGGAACGTTCATCGAGGCTTCTTCGGATTTTCGAATGGCTTTTTCCCTAAGCTCCCAGGAGCGAATTGCCTTCAGGCATCCCTCGCGCGCGAGGCGGGTGCTGAGTTGCTTTTCTGCGTCGTCGAAGGTTCGCTCTGCGTCCATTCTGGCGCGGAAGGCTTCTTCGTCGGCATCCCGGATTTTTCGAGCTGTGGCCAGCGATTCGGCGTCCGTGACGGGAAGCTTCTTTTTCTGAGCATCAGGCAGGGCGTGGAAATTGAGAACGCCGGCGTCGGTACCGAGCGTATCGGAAGCCGCCTTGAGGCGATCTGGCCAGTGCAGCTTCAGATCCGCACTCAAATGGTCGAGGACTGCATTGGCTTCGTCGGCAGTCCTGCGCACGCGTTTCTTCTCCCGCAGCCATTTCATGACCGACCACTCCATTGCTTCGGTCATGAGAGCCTTAGCCGCTTCTACTCGGGATAGTTTTTGCATCGGGGGTGCCCCCCAGTTCTTTACTTGTGGAAACGCTTGTCAACGTAGAGGCGGGGCCACGACATCGCCAGGATAGATTGATGCCGACAACAAGGCCTTGAAGTGATGCGGGTCACTCCGTTTGTTGACGCGACGCACAAAGATGGACACAACCATTGACTGGAGCTCGAGAGGAACTTATAGTGGGCGTGATGCTGCAGCGCAGCAAAGGAGGCAGATTATGCCAAGAGATAAGGCCCGCGAGGAGAACTCGCCGCTGGAGATCTTAACCGAACTGGCGGTGGAAGGAACATCAAGCCTGACAGAAGCACAGCGAGCGCTGCTCAGTCTGGCGCAGCGGGAGAATGAAATTCTTTGCAATGGAGTCAAGGAGCGCCTCGGGGGATTTCTGCCGGGCGTCGCCATGAGCGATCTCGTCCGCCGCAGCCTGGACACCTTCGTAGGCTTGCAAGGGGAACTTCTGACCGCGGCCAACAAACAGGCGCTCGACTGGCTCGAGTCGAGTCACGCGGGCAAGAAGGATCGATCTGCACATCTGGTGGCATTTGCGCGCGAGGGAGTAGAAAGCTTTACCCGGGCACAGAAGAAGTTTCTTGACGTGGTAGAGGAAGAGACCGGCCGAGCGCTCAGTGGCAAACACCCGCAAGAGCACAAGCCGGCGAAGAAGACGGAATTGGCGCAATTGGCAAAGGAAGCAACCGACGGATTTATCGAGGCGCAGAAGAGACTGCTGGATGTGATGCATCAGCAGATGAGGGTCAATCTCGATCTGACGACCAGATCGGTGGCGATGATGAATCCATCCCAGTTACTGCCGGTGGCCAATAAGACCGGCGAAGAAGTGAGGAGCTTTCTGGATCGGGAGGCATCGTTGGTCGGATCGTTCATCAAGCCGAAGGAGAACATGACGATTCGACGGAAGAACGTTGCCCGCAAACGGATAAAGCAACACGAGATGGTCACAGCGTAATTAGCTTACAACGTTGCGCCGGCAAGTGGGCAAGTATCATCTAGACTGCGGCAGAGTGCGTCAGGTTGGGTGGCAGCCAACGATCCAGCAAGGCCTGCTGCCAGCGGATTCCGACGCGGGTGGGAAGAAGAAGAGCGCTGCATTGCAGCATCATCCAGTCGCGTCTTCGGAGAGGGAGGCGGAATTCGGAACGATGGGTTAACCAGTGCAGCGCGACCTGGCGCGCGATCGTAAGACCTATGCCGGTGTCGGGGCCCACGATGTCGGCCAATATTCCTTCCAGGGTGAACATCACCTTCGACAGGATGATGAGGGAAGCGGGAAACTTCGTGCCTTGAATCGCGACTTTTTCCAGAAGCCGCATCGCGTCAGCAGCGGTCGGAATCTCGGAGACCGGCATGGCCTCGAGGAATTGATTCACTGTTTCTCTGACCGCCCGAGCTCGAACGGAATTCATCCGGATGCGTCGCTGTGCGAGGGTGAGAATTTCGGCGGTCACCCCCGCCGGATCTCGTAAGCTGACCATCAGAAATAACAGTGCGAGGTGCCGGCGCTGCTCTTGGTCGAGCCTTTCCCTTAGCGCCCAATCGAGAATCACCAACCGGCCGGCGCGATTGTCGTAAAGCAGATTTCCGGCGTGAGGATCGCCATGAAAAACCGCATTGGGAACGGCTGACAACATCGGAACTGCGATCAGAGCTTCGAGGAGTTGTTCGGCGACTTTGCGCTTGCCCGGCGCGGGCAAACGCAACGTGGCATTCGTGACCTTCACGCCGCGTTCTTCGGTGAGCGCAGTGATCGCGCGAGTGCACAAGGGTTGAATCACGCCGGGCACGCGAATCCTGGGGAAGGAACGGTAAAGAGCGCGCGCCTCGATCAAAGTTTTCTGTTCGCGGCGGAAATTGACCTCGTGGCGGAGCAGGCGGCGGACTTTGCGGAACGTGTCGGGAATGAGGTGCGCGGGAAATCCGTAGGTGTGATGACGCTGTCCAAAATATTGCGCCAGACCATGCAGGTAGTCCATGTCTTCCGCGAAATACTCGGGAATATGGGGTTTCAACACTTTGAAGACACCGCGTTCACGCCGTCCGGTTTGGGGATTTTTCCACGTGAAGCGCACGACCGCACTCACGCTGGCTTCCTTCAAAATCTGAGAAGAGATCTTGACTTCGAACCTGTCGACTCTTGCTCCCAGTGCGTCTGCTACGATGTGCCGCACATCGTCGGGATTTACGTCGCGAATCCCATTCTCGAGTTTAGTCAGGGCTTTTCGCAGAGCCGGACGAAGATGCTGATTCCGTGCGATGACTTGTCCGAGTTTCTGCAGCCCGGGAACTTTCGCGATGAGGCGGAGCAGCCGCTCCTCTGGCGGTGTGTTAAGAGGCAGTTCAATTTGCTCCAAAAGTTTGGGGGCAAGCCGCGCCGCCGACAGGCGCGACACAACGAACATCATGGAGTCGCGCACGGGCGGCCGCCAATTGGCGTAGGAGTCGGGAACAATCTGGTTGACGGGCACGATTTCATCGACGATCCATCGTGCCATCGCCTCGCGCAACGAGGTGCCGAGCGGGCTTTCGAGACCCGCCTTGATGGCGGCGACTTTCTCGTCCTGCGAGGCTCCCGCTGGCATGAATGTGGCGAGAGAATCGCGCAGTTGCTGGGGTGCGAGTTGGCCGAGACCGGCGGCGATCGCCGATGCGTCCAGCATAAGAAAACCGCTCGGTCAGACTATGTTCCGCCGATTGTAGAAGCGCAGTGACCGCCATCACCCGTTTATTCGAAAATTGAGATAGTCTCCTTGCCAGTGGAGTGAAAATGCCCGCCACCCTCAATGAAGTGTTCTCGGCCACGTCGATGCGGCGGCGCTACGAAGTTTGGTTTGTGCGCCTCGGGTTAGCCGACGGTGCCGGGGCGTGGTGGTTTCGCTATCTTCTGGTCAATCCGGGACGAGGCGGCTGTGCCGATTGCTCGGGCGGAATGCCGGTTCAAGTGTGGGCCACGTGGTTTCCGGCCGGCGGCAAACCGCAAACTTTCATTCGGCAGTTCGGCCTTGCGGAGCTCAGGCTCAGCGGAAAAGGGCAGGCGCCGTTCTTCTTCCAAGCCGGCGACAACGAAATGGGAGAAGACTTCTGTCGCGGAGCGTTGCATGTCGACGGGCACAATCTCGCATGGAATTTGCGCTACAGGTCGTCGTTTCGTGTGACTTTGAGCAGCAAGGGATGGATTGGATTTTCACGGACTCCTCATTCGGATGCGAGCTTCTCAGGCGAGATTGCGCTGGATGGGAGGAGCTTCTCCGGCGATCCGTTGGGTTTTGGAGTGCAAGGGCATAATTGCGGCTATCGACACCGAAATTTCTGGAGATGGATGCACGCGTATTTCCCGCGAGGTGGAAAGCCTGCGAGCACTCTGGAAGCACTGGTCTACGAGATGCCACTCGGGCTCACATTTCGCAAGGCGGTTCTCTGGCATGACGGGCAAGAGCATGTATTCCGCAACTTGAGCGAGACGAAGGGCACTGCGGAAGAAATGCTGTGGAGCTTCAGTGCGCGAAAGGGAGGATTGGAACTTCGGGCTGAGATCGATGGTCGTGGCGAAAGCATGCATCGGCTTTCTTATGGGAAGACTGACTGCACAGGCACGTTCGAAGTCGCAAATAACAGCCTGGCGTCAGCTTCGGTCGTGACCATGCGAGCGGGAATGCCGAGCGAAGCGCTCAAGACGAGCAGCGGAGCAGTCCTGGAGAGGGTCGGCTAAATTATTCGTCGACCCGAGCCTTGGCCAGCCGTTCGGCGACGACCGCATACGCTGCCGGATTGAAGGCCATGCCGATATGAGTGCCGGGAACTTCCACATCCTTTTCCGGATTGGAAGTGATGCAATAGCGCCAGTCGACAATGCCATCTTGCCGGGTATAGATCGCGGTCTCGACCATCGATGGGGGAACTTTGCGGCGAAGAGAATCCAGAAAATTGCAAGTACAGCGCCCCGTGTAGCATTCGGGAAGCACGCCCTTTCCGTGTTCTTCGAGTATGCGCAGACGGACGGCCTCCGCCGCGTGACGAACGGCGCGATTGAGCACGGTACCGCGAATGGGCGCGGCCAGGGTGATGACTGAGGCGACATCGCGCGGCCGCGCTCCGGCTGCCGAGCGCGCGATGAGTCCACCCAGGCTGTGTCCGATGAGATGCACCTTGCGTCCGGTTTCCTTCAAAGCCTTGTCGATGGTCTGGTTCAGACGCCGCTGGATCAGAAGGTTCGGGCATTCGGCATTGATTCCAATGCCGGAGAAATAAGGACGGTAGCCGATACGGCCGAGCCAGGCGTGAAGCTCTGTCAGATAAAGGTCGGTGCCGAGAAAGCCGGGGATAATCACGACCCCGGACCCGTCGCCGCGTGGCACGCCAAGGCCGTAATAGACCGGGGTAGCGTGCAGCATCAGAATTTCAGCTCCGAACAGAGCTTCGGTCCAAAATGCCGAAGAAGGGGATTCGGGATAGGGCTGGATTGTGGACTTGCGCAGCTGGGATTTCTCGGGATGTTTTGCAGCCTTCTTCTTTCGGTTCGCCAAGGTTCTCTTCGTCAAAATCGTCCTGGATTTTGTTTGCGTCTTGCCTGCAAAGCAGATTGGTGCCGCACGAGTATACCGCGCTTTTTCGGCAGAGCAAGAGTTGTTAACCCGCTCCTCTTTCCTATTTGAAGGGAAAGAGCGCGGGCCCTACTGCTTTCTTCGAGTGCGGCGCTTGGCCGACCCGGACTTTGCGAGTCGAGCTTCGAGTTCAACGACGCGTTTACGCAGCGATGCGAGTTCCGGTTCTGTGCTGGCCGGGGTGTTCTTCGGCTGCGCTGCACCCAGAAAGCGCTTCATGAGATCCACGGGCGAGAGAATCGCGGACTGCACCTCGCTGAGCCGGTTCTGCACCGTGTCCTGAAGTTTCTGGTAGGTATCGAACGCCGATTTCAGATACCACATCAGAAACTCCTGCCCCACCTCGTCGGAGGCGATGATGAGTTGACGAAGCAGCTCCAGCGGCAGGCCCGTCGGTCTTTCTCTGGCATCTTCGGTGATGATCTGGGTCAGGATGACGCGCGTCAGATCCTGGCCGGTTTTGGCGTCGACCACGCGGACCTCGCGTCCGGCGCGAATATGGGCGGCCAAGTCGTCGAGGTTCACGTAGCGGCTGCCGGCGGTGTCGTAAAGCCGGCGGTTCCCGTACTTTTTAACGAGAATCAGCTCGGGTTTCATGCTGCTCATGCTGCCATGCACAATGGAAAAGATCAACTTGACATTATAGTCCTTAAAGCCTATAGTCTTGTTGATGCTGCAGTGCAGCAAATCGGAGGCAATAATATGGCTGCTGAAAAGCATGATTCGGCCCAGGCGAAACCGGCTTCGATGCTCTCGCTGATTTCGGGCTGGGGACAGCAGGGAGTCCAAACTCTGTTCGCTACGCAGCGGATTCTGCTCGATCTGGCAATGCGGCAGAATGCCAGCGTGATGCATGCCGTCCGCCAGCAACTCTCGGATCCCCATCGTTCGCCCACAGCGATTCTCAGCGAGGTTGCGGAAGAGGGCATGGCGAATTTTGTGGAGGGCCAGAAAGTTCTGCTGGAATTAGGCAAACAACAGAACGAGATTCTGATGGGTGGCGTGAAGGAAAAGCTAGGGGATTGTCCCAGACGCCGCGCGCTGATCGACCTGCTTCGGCGCAGTGTCGATACCTTCATCGACATGCACGAGGAGTACCTGAAAATGGCCAGCAAGCAGACTCATACATGGTTGGAGTCAGCCAAGGCAGGGAAACCCTATCAGCCGGAACATGTCGTGGATCTGGCCCGCGAGGCCATGGATAACTTCGCCAAAACGCAGAAGAAATTTCTCGACGTCATTGCCGAGGAGACGGCGAAGGCTACCAGCGGTAAAGCCACGAACGGCACCGCCCGCAAGGGAAAGAAAGTAGAGATTTCGGCTCTGGCCCGGCAGGCGACGGAGTCGCTGCTGGAGGCCCAGAAGAAGCTGGTCGATGTCGCGGGACGACAGATGAACGTCGGTGTGCAGGCGATGGGAAAGACCATGGATGCTCTCAAGCCGTTCCCGTTCCTCCCCCTGAATGAACTTACGCGGGAGGTGGTGAAAAGCTATGTGGACGCCCAGAAAGCCTTGATGGACGTCATGGTGAAATCGCCGAACCGGGCGAAAGCCGCTGCGGACCGTCGGGTCCGCAGACCGGCCAGGCGGGTAAAGGTGGCAGCGGCTGTGGCCTGACCTCAGACAGAACTGGGCCGCTGCTTCCCCTGCGTCTTCGGGCGAACGCAATGCTCGCCCGAAGACGCCCGCCCTCTTCTCGGATGCAGGACTCGGCTGATCGTACGTGGACTATTCGCGTGATTCGGATCACACTGGTGACGCCCGTCACAACCCGATGTGACGGGAACTGCTGACTTTAGTTGCCTTCTGGGGTTTAACTTCATCACGAGGTTCAGGTCCCGTGCCCGTGCAAGCGCACATTTCCGTTCTTTCGGAAGTGTTTGCCAGCACCAGGCGCGAATTCCACGAAGCCCCCTTCTGAAAATCGATCGAGATCGGTGCAAGCGGACGAAGCGCTGACACCCGGCACAACGACTTTCCTCGAATCCTCGGGAATCTCAGAAACTTGCGTACCCTCGAACGCGCGCAAGGCGAGGACCGCGATGATCACCAGCGAAGCTGTAGAGGAGCGAGTTCCGGTTCACTCTGGGGCAGAAAGTCTTACCGCTGAGCGAATTCGTGTGCTGGAAGACGTAGTTCGCCAGGCGCGAGTCGCGGCTGCTGTTTTTACGCAATACAGTCAAGAAGAGGTCGATCGAATCGTCCGCGCCATGGTGCTGGCGGGATTGCAGCAGGCGCAGAATCTTGCCCGCCTGGCAATCGAAGAAACGCGGCTTGGAGTCCTAGAAGACAAGGTCATCAAGAACATGGTGGCCAGCGAGTTCGTGTACAACTTTGTGAAAGACAAGCGAACCGTAGGCGTGATTCGCGAGATTCCCGAACGCAATCTGATCGAACTGGCAGAACCGATCGGAGTTCTCTTCTCCCTTACACCCATTACAAATCCCACCTCGACCGTCCTGTTCAAGTGCATCGTTGCGATCAAGACGCGGAATGCAGTCATTTTCAGTCCGCATCCACGGGCCTGGCGCTGCTGCTCGGAAGCTGTGCGGATCATGTACGAAGCGGCGCTGAAACATGGTGCGCCGGAAGGCGTTTTCACCTGCCTGGATTCTCCGACTCTGGAGGAGAACGCCTACCTTATGCACCACAAAGATATCGGATTGATCGATGCCACGGGTGGTCCCGGCGTAGTGAAAGCGGCCTACAGTTCGGGGAAACCGGCGCTGGGAGTGGGGCCGGGAAATACGCCGGTGTATCTGGAAAAGTCGGCGGATCTCGGCGCCGCGGTCGTCGACATCATCATTTCCAAGACCTTCGATAACGGAACGATCTGTGCCTCGGAACAGACTGTTGTGATCGACGACGAGATTTACGAGCTTGCGCTCAAGAAGTTTTCCGATCTTGGCGCACATGTTTGCAGCGAGCAGGAAACGCGGCGGCTGGAACGGACGGTGATTGATGCTCAGAACGGTTGCATGCAGCCGCTCGCGGTCGGCCAGAAAGCCAGGGATATCGCGCGCTTTGCCGGCATCGAGGTAAAGCCGGATACCAAGCTCCTGATTGCGCCGATTCAGGGCGTAGGCCGGGATCATCCGCTTTCGGTGGAGAAATTGTTCCCGGTGCTTGCTGTGTATCGGGCGAAATCGAAGGCTGAGGCTCTGAAAATCTGCGTGGATGTGAACCGTGCGGGCGGCGTGGGACATACGGCAGTCATTTTTTCGCGCAATGAAGAGATCATCCGAAAATTCGGCGACCTGGTGAATGCGGGGCGAATCATCGTGAATTCTCCGGGGGCGATTGGCGCGCTGGGCGGTGTTTATAACGATCTGGTCCCGACTTTTGCGTTCGGATGCGGCACCGGCGGCGGGAACAGCACGACCGACAACGTCAACATTTATCACTACCTGAATATCAAGCGACTGGCTCGGAGGACCCAAAATCATATGTGGTTCCGAGTTCCGAATCAGATTTACTTCAATAAGAATGCGGTGGAGAACGTGCAGCAGTTCCCATCGCGGTCGACGATCATTGTTACGAATCCGGCGCTGGAGCAGATGGGGCACGTGGATATCGTGCGCCGGAATATCTGTCCGGAGGCTCAGATTCACGTTTCGGTGATTCCCGATGCGGAGCCGGAGGTGCAGATCATTGAACAGGGCGTCGAGGCGCTGAATTTCTACAAGGCGGATCAGATTGTCGCTTTGGGGGGCGGCTCGGTGATCGATGCGGCCAAGATCATGAAACTCAAGTACGAGTCGCCCGACGCAGACCTGGAGGAACTGGCTGCGCCATTTCTGGATCTGCGCAAGCGAGTGGTGGAATATCCCAAAGAAAAGACGAATCGAGCGCGGCTGATTGCGATTTCGACGACCAGCGGAACCGGCAGCGAAGTGACTCCGTTTGCCGTTTTGACGGACAACAAGCGCGGACGCAAGGTCACGCTGGCGGATTATTCGCTCAGTCCGGATGTTGCCATTGTGGATCCGCAGTTCGTCATGTCGATGCCCAAAGGGCTGACTGCGGATACGGGGATCGATTGTCTGACGCACGCGCTCGAGGCCGGAGTTTCCAATTACGCGTCGCCGTACACCGACTCCAATGCGATGCAGGCGATCCGGCTGGTATTTCGATATTTGCCGGTGGCGTATGAGAATCCGCGAGATGAGGAAGCGCGATGCATGATGCACAATGCCGCATGCATTGCGGCGATGGCCTTTTCAAATGCTTCGGTGGGAGTAAATCATGCGCTGGCGCACGCCCTGGGCGCTCATTTTGGAATCGCTCACGGACGGGCAAACGCGCTGCTGTTGCCGCATGTGATCGCGTATAACGCGGCAGTTCCGGCGAAGTTCATGCCGTCGCCCTATACCCAGGGCTACGTGGCTCACAAGAAATATGCAACCGTCGCGGACCTGCTAGGTTTGGGTGGCGCGACGGTAGATGAAAAAGTGCAGAACCTGATTGCTGCCACGGAACGCTTGCTGGACCGGCTGGAATTACCGCGCTCGATCGCGGAGCTGGGTATTTCGAAAAAAGCGTTCGAGCAAGCTGTGCCGGAAATGGCGGCGGCTGCGTTTGAAGATCCCTCGTGGCGTTCGAATCCTCGAATGCCCCTGATGACGGAATTGGTCGAACTCCTGTGGAAGGCCTACGCAGGCCGGGCGGTGACGAAGATCGCTGACCGTTCCGAACTTCAAGCTGTCTAGCGGGGTGATGATTTATGGCGACGACTGCCGAGACGAATGTCGAAGAAGACTTCCTGCCCGCGCTCGAAAAAGCGGCGAAGGCTTTGGACGGAAGCCAGAACGAAGCCATGTTCAATCTCTCGCAGGTGCGACGGCTCGATTCGCACGATTTGCGCGAGCTTGAGAAGTTTGCCCGGACCGCCGAAGAAAAGAAAATCAAGATTGTTCTGCGCGACGTCAACGTCGATCTGTACAAAACGCTAAAGCTGGCGAAACTGGACTGCAAATTCGTATTCCTGAACTGATGGTGATCTTATGTCGCAGCCACACCAAAGTGACCGGCTTTCCTGGGGCGATACGGTGTTCCTGCATCTGGAGCGGGAAGGCATGCCGCTCAATGTGGCGAGCGTTTGCACGTTTGAAGGTGAAATCTCGTTTGAAGATTGCGTGCGATTCGTGGAATCTAAGCTGCCCCTTCTTCCGCGATATCTCAAACGCGTGGTGGCTGCACCTTTTGGCCTTGGGCTTCCCAGTTGGGAATACGATTCGGAATTTGACCTGCGCCGGCATATCCGCGAGGTCAGAGTGGAGCAGGGAAGAACTGCCGAACTGAAAGATCTCGCGGGCAAGTTATTCAGCACGGTGATGGACCGGCGTCATCCGCTTTGGGATATGACGCTGGTGCGTGGACTCAGAGGAAATCGGACCGGCATCATTTTCCGTTTGCATCACTGCCTGGCCGACGGAATCGCCGGGGTGGGATTGATGAACGTGCTTCTCGACGCAAATCCCGCCGCGCCGCTCGTGTCCAAGCGCAGGATCAAGATCCACATTCCCCGGAAACGCGATCCCTTGAGTTCGCTGACTGCGGGCGTCGTGGATTCGTATTCCGATTTTGTGAAACGGATACTCTCCGCTTTGGCGGATCTGCTGAGTATGGCTGAGCGGGCGGCGAGTGGCAGCAATGTGGATCCGAATGAGTTTGCCAAGCTGTTTCCGGAGGTCACGGCGTTCACCGAAAGGCTGCGTTTCAACGTCCTCTACCGTGGCCCGCAGAAATTCGCCTGCACCGAGATTCCGCTGGCCGAGGTCAAAGCCATCCGCCACCAGTGCGGAACGAGCGTGAACGACGTGATTCTTGCCATCGTGACTGCAACCGTCCGGCGCTATTGCGAGTTGCATGGAGAGCGCGTCAAGGGCCGGTTGCTGCGCATGATGGTTCCGGTGAATTTGCGGGGTAGCGAGAGTCCGTCGGAGTTGGGCAATCGGATTTCTCTGGTTCCGGTTACGGTGCCGCTCGATATTCGCCCGCCACGAAAGCTGCTAGCCGCGGTGCACAAGCGCACCGAGTTTCTCAAGCACATCCACGCCGCGGAACTGGTTAGCCTGGCGGGCGGATTGATCGGAATGTTTCCGACTTCTGTACAAGGGCTCGCTGGGCCGATCGCCAGCCAATTGCCGGTCACGCCCTTCAACCTGGTTTGTACGAACGTTCCGGGGCCGCAGTATCCGCTCTATATCCTGGGCCACCAGATGCTGGAGTGGTATCCGTACGTTCCAGTCGGCGGCGAGATGGCGGTGAACTGCGCCATTCTCAGTTACAACGGAAAGGTGTATTTCGGGTTCAGCGGAGACGTTCACGCTGCTCCCGACCTGCGACGCCTGGAGAAATTGCTGGAAATCAGTTTCAACGAACTGCGGGAATCGGCGAATCTCAGGCCTCCGCAGAAAAGCAAGAGCAGACGTAAACGGCAGACGGTGCCAGCCGCTGCCGAACCGGCACAGACGGAACCCGCAGCTGGCGCAGCTGCGAGCGCCGCCTCGCCTCTTGAAGAGAAACGACAACCGGCATACGTGGCCCGGTCCGAGCCAGCCCGGGCTCCGAGCCAGCTCGTCGTTGCATAACTAGCCACACAGGAAAAATCAAAATCCCGGGGTGCAAGCCGTGACATCCAGCCATGTCACTTCCGCCGATGAGCAACCAGCACGCTTCCGGGTACGAGTGTGTGGTCTTAATTTTGAAGGAGTCTTCTCAGTTGTCGTGAAGTGTGTGTTTGAAAAGCAAACCTACTAGCGAGGTGAACCATGAGATACGTACGGGGCGTTATTGTTTGCGCGCTGTTTGTTTTCTTGTGTATGCCACTGTTGGCGCAGCAGACGGACATCAATCGCTACACGCTGTTTACCGGTTTCGACTACCTGATCAGCCGGGCGCGCAACCTGACCGAGCGCGGAGTCGAAGCGGATTTCGGTGTAACCGTGAAACCGTGGCTGGGTCTCGGCGGGGACTTCGGTGCCATGGGCAGTGATGTCTTCAGTGGAGCGGGAACCATCAACGGAGCGGAGACCGTCTACGCCAACTTATTGCCTCCGGGCGTAGCGAGCACGATCCATGTCCCGTTTCAATCGACCACCTACACCTTTGCCGCCGGACCGCAATTTTATCTACGAAAATGGAAAAGAGTCACATTTTTGGGGCGGCCTGGGTTTGGTGGCATTCACGAAAAGGCGGACATTAGTTTTCCGCCAGATCTCGGAATCATATTTCAGGAACTCGGCATTCCTGTTCCAAGCGCGCACCAGTCCGACACACAACTGTTCTTCGGGTTGGGCGGCGGCTTCGACGTCAACGTATCGCGGAAGATTGGAATACGGTTCGCCACCGACTGGGTTAACACGCACCTGTTTTCGAATCTGCTGACCCCGCGGCAGAACTACGTACGTTTCTCGTTTGGACCGACATTCCGGTTTGGGCACTTGAAGTAGAGAGTCGGGAAAGGATGGATAGGCACTTCGCCGCCGTCGCCCGGGCGAGTCATTTTCCTGTACCGGAGTCAGGAGGAGTCCTGTCATGCAACCTGAAACTCTGAACGACATATTTCTGGCCATTGTCGATCGCGGGCAGGATCGAGTGATCCTGAGCCGGGAGGGAGATTCATGGGTTCCAATTGGTTCCCGGCAGTTCTATCGAAGTGTGGCAGGCTTGGCTCACGCTCTCTGTCATTGGGGCATTACGAAGGGAGACAGGCTGGCCATTCTGAGTGAAAATCGCGCGGAATGGGCGTTCGCCGACTTCGCGTCGCTGATGATGGGAGTCATCGTTGTCCCGATCTACGCGACGCTCACGGCGCAGCAAACTGCCTACATCCTTCGCGATTCTGGAGCCAAGGTAATCGTCGTCTCCAGTGAAGAGCAGCTCAAGAAGGTTCTGGCCATCAAGCACGAGACCGCTCTCGAAAAAATCGTGGTTATGGATCCGGTTGAGACGACGCATGCCGTGCAGTTGCAGCCATTGCTGCGCAGGGGGCCTATGGCGCGGGACGCGGACTTTGACGCCCGGGCCCAGCTCATAAGACCCGACGACTTGGCGTCGATCATTTACACGTCAGGAACGACCGGTGTGTCGAAGGGCGTTCAGCTCACGCATGGAAACCTGACCTCGAATGTCACGAATTCGCTGCATGGTTTCGATGTTCACTCTGGACACGTCTGCGTATCGTTTCTGCCCTTATCGCACGTAACCGCGCGCCACGCCGATCTGGCATTGCTCTACCGCGGAGTCACTCTCGCCTATTGCCCGGTTTTCGAGCAGTTGCCGCAAACACTCATGGAGGTGCAACCCACGATATTCATTGGCGTGCCTCGCGTGTACGAGAAGATTTACATGCAGGTAGAGCAGGAAGCGCAGGCGGGCTTGAAGCGCGTCGTTTATCGCTGGGCTCGTTCGGTGGGACGAACTCACGAGGACAAGATTCTTGAAGGGAAGGTCCCGAACTCGCTGACCTGGAAGACCGCGAATCAACTGGTTTATTTGAAGGTTCGAGCGCGGCTGGGAGGACGGGTTGAAATCTTCGTCAGCGGAGGCGCACCTCTGGGCAAGGAACTAGCCGAATGGTACGCCAGCATTGGGATACGCATTCACGAGGGCTACGGCTTGACGGAAACTTCTCCGGTGATCGCCATTAACAACCCACGGGCTCACCGAATGGGGACAGTGGGCCGTCCGCTTCCGAACGTTGAGGTGCGAATCGCCGCAGACGACGAAATCCTGGTGCGCGGACCGTCGGTCTTCCGCGCCTACTGGAATCGTCCACAGGAAACGGCGGAGGCATTCGTGGAAGGCTGGTTCAAGACAGGCGACATCGGCAAGATCGATGAGGCCGGATTTCTCAGCGTTACCGACCGCAAGAAGGACCTGCTGAAAACCTCCGGCGGCAAGTTCATCGCGCCGCAGCCGGTGGAGAATTCTCTGAAACTCAGTCCCCTGATCGGAACCGCAGTGGTTCTTGGAGACAAACGAAAATTCGCCTCGGTGATTATTTCTCCTCATTTTCCGCTGCTGGAAAACTGGGCGCGCACCAACCACGTTCCTTTCTCGACCAGAGAATCACTCATAGCGCACCCGAAAGTGCAGGCACTGTACGAAGACATCGTGGGCGAGGTCAATCGTAGTTTGGCACGATATGAGACGCTCAAAAAAGTCCTTCTGGTGCCCGACGAATTCAGCGCCCACGACGGCACACTCACACCAACGCTGAAGCTGCGGCGAAAAGCAGTCGAGGAACGCTATCGGGGGCAGATCGACCAGCTTTATCAGGAAGAAGCGGGACTCAAATTGGTTAGCAATTCCAATTTGCGCTCCACGCGCGAAGAACTGAAACGGTATGCGAACGACCATCCGAAGCGTTGAAGCGATTTCATTCACAATTCTGAAAACGAGTCGTTCAGGGAAAACATCTTTCGGGGGCTCGGGAAACTCTGATTGAGTGTCCAAAGGCAGGAAATGACAGAGCCGTGGTGGAGACTCCCTGAAAAGCCGCTGCTGGTGCGGACTTGCATGAGATTCTTCGCTTCGATCAGGATGACAGACGAGGAAGTTGGAACTTGATCAGAGGTTCCCTAGCTCGGTTCGCAATCTCTCACCATCCCTCGCGCAAGCAAAAAACTCCCAGTTCTGTGAGGCTGGAGGCCGGGCAGCTCGCCACAATGGTGAAGCGCAATGGGCGAAAATGGGGCGGATCGGGGAGCTCGAACCCGGGCTAGCCGCTGCAAACGTGTTGCCGTAACGCACGGCTGTGAAAAGAAATTAACCTGATTTTAAAAGTGTTTCTTGAAAATCGTGTGCGTCGTTTGCTATAAGTTCAGCCCTAGTCTAGGAGCCACCCTCGTGAAAACATCTTCAAGATGTTCTTTCCTCTCGGTTTGTGGACGTTTCACCCTCATTCTCGGAATTCTGATGGCTTTCGCTGCTTCCAACTGCTTCGGCCAGCAAACGCTGGGCTCAATCAACGGTACGTAACCGATAGCAGTGGCGCGGTTCTACCGGGAGCGTCGATCAAAGCAAGGTCCGTCACAACCAATCTGGAAGTCACAGCGAGTACTAAGCCGGACGGCTCCTTCTCGATCGCAGACCTGCCCATCGGCACCTATGAGGTCCACTTCATTAAGCAGGGTTTCCAAACCGCGGACTACCCGCACATTCTTGTCCAGGGCAACCGCACCACCACGGTGAACGCGCAGCTGAAGCCGGGATCGGTTGCGGAGACAGTCACTGTGGAGGCGACGCCGCTGCTGAATCAGACGGATACGACCACGGAGTACATTCTTGACGAGAAGATTCTCGAGAATATTCCGCTCGGCACCGGAAGTTTCACACAGACCGCCATTCTCAGTCCTGGAACGGGGACGAACGGCGTTCCGGCATGCGACTCAAGTTCCGGGACGCAAGTCTGCGATACATTTGAGAACGGTTACACGGAAGGTCAGCGCAATATTTTCCGCGGGCCATTCCAGAATCGCTGGGACCTGGGCGCGTTCAAGAATTTCAGAATCACGGAGCGGTTCGCATTGCGTTACGATGTGAATGCGTTCAACATTTTCAATCACCCCAGTTTCGACGTTCCAAACAATAGCGTCGATTTCAACGCCTTCTGCAATCCGCCGGGTCCGAGTTATTCCTGCTCGACCGTTGGATACGCGATTCCCCCTCTCGGCCACTTGGGCGAGTTGACGCACACCATCGGCAGCCCACGGTTCTTACAGATGGCGCTACACCTGACGTTCTAGGGGGTTTGGTGGCTCGATTCGCGTGGTTTGCTACACGTTCGTGCGCTGTTCGGGATGGCGGCTCAAGTACCAGCAGGGCTGGTATCCCGACTGCGGGAACAGGGAATGGGAGCAGGGTTGGGCCTGTGGCGGATCGAAAATGAATTCCGTTTTACCACTCTTCTCGCCGACCGCGTAATAGTGATCGACGACCACCGAGCCGTAGGGATTCCAATTCCCGGCTAGGCGAATGCGGAAGATCAGGAAATCTACGCCGAAGGCAAGGGCACCGGCGGCCGCGAACGCGAGAACGGAAACGAAAAACCATCTTCGCAGCCGCACACCTAACGGCGCCTTTGGACCGGTATTCATCAGGCGAGATTATAAACGCCTGCATCGGGCGGAGGCTCAGGGTCGTAGATCAGGGGCGACGTCCAAATTCGGGGTAGCGTCCTGAATTCGCTCAACCGCGAATGGCACGAAGGAACACGAAGCCTGTAAGACGCTGGTTTTCTTCGTGTGCCTTCGCGCTTCGTGGTCTGTTAGGGCAACGCCAAATTCAGCCTCTCGTTGACAATCCGGCCTTCAGACAGGCAAACTACCGCATTCGCGGGAAAACGCCTCTGGCCAGCTTCTACAAGACGGTACGAGCGTGCCAGCCGTCCCGGACTAAGAGTGAGTCTTTTTCTGCATCAATGGCTATGACCGAGCAACGGGTCTCGTACACGCTGGACTCCTCGCTGGAAACGATCGACAGCGCTGAGGAAAAGGCCACGCGCATCGCGACTGACCTCGGCTTTCCCGACGATGAAGTCATGCAGATTTCGATGGCCGTGCGTGAAGGGGCCGTCAATGCGGTGTTGCACGGTAACGCCTATGCCGCCGACAAGAAAGTGACGCTCGCTTTTGAGCAGACCGGCGGAAATCTGGTGATCACGATTCGCGATCAGGGCAAGGGAATGGACCTGAGCAAAATTCCCAATCCACTGGCCCCAGAGAATCTGCTGAAGACTTCGGGACGGGGAATTTTTCTTATGCGCTCGTTTATGGATGTGGTCGAGATCCGGCCCTCCCAGACGGGCACCGAACTTAAATTGATCAAGCACGTCCGCGGTGCTGCGGGCGGCAAGGAGGCTTCCCAGTGAGCATGAAAGTTGGTACACGGCAAGTGGACGGAGTCACGATTGTAGACGCCAGCGGACGCATCACCCTGGGCGAAGGCAGCGTCATCCTTCGCGACACGGTGCGCGAACTGCTTTCCAAGGGAAACAAGAAAATTGTGCTGAACCTGGCGGAAGTCAATTACATCGACAGCTCGGGGATCGGCGAACTGGTCAGCGCGTTCACTACAACTAAGAACCAGGGCGGGGAACTGAAGCTGCTGAATCTGACCAAGAAAGTGAACGATCTGCTACAGATCACCAAGCTGTATACCGTGTTCGACGTGAAAGACGACGAAACCGCCGCCGTCAAGTCGTTCAAGTAGTCGCGCGCTTTGGAGCTACGGGGCTGGCCTGCCGGCCCCTCCACGCTTCTCGGGCTGATCTTCGTCCAAGTCCCAGACAACCCAAGGCTGACTCGAGGATTCTCACTGCTTGCCCGGCGCCTGTACTTGGCCGTCCATTCCTCGGCTCCGGGGTTATCATTGTCGATAGGAGGTCGCCTATGAGTCGAGTCAGCGTCCTCATCCTCCCTTTGCTCTTGCTCGCAACCCTTCTGGTTTTGGCCTGCGGTAAGAGCATGTTCAGCGGCATCGGCCGGCAGCTTCAAAGCATTACCATCCAAGCGACTGCCATCGGGAACTCAGTTCAGTTTGTCGCCACCGGCACGTATTCCGCGCCGCCAACCACCGTAAGCCCATTGCCGGTCGATTGGGCAAACGGGTTCCTGGCTCCGCCGGTCGAAACTATGAACTACACCCTGACGGCTCAGCCCTACGCTTACAATTGCATGGCTTCTTCGGGAGCCGAGATTGAGGTCACTGCGCTTGCACCGCAGAATCCGGGCGCTCCATCGAGTGGATCGATGGCCTGGTCCCACCTGGTTTTCGGGCATTCTGCAGCGACTTGCCCGTAGGTCGCGCGACTGACGGGGCGCCGGTATGCCAGCTTAGTTCCAGAGTGGAACTACCCGCGAGATTTTCTGTCGCCAATCACTGACCTGGCCTTGCCTCGATTCCTACAATTCGGAGCATGGACCGACCCGCGGTGAAAATGCTTCGGAAGTTGTGCCTCGCTGCGATTGTCGTAGGCCTGTCTTTTCTCGCCCATGCCGCCGACTGCATTCCCTTTCAGCAAGCCGCTCAGCACGTCGGGGAAGACAAATGCATCATGGGGAAAGTCATGCGTGTGAAAGCCTCGAAGGGCGTGCACTTCCTGGATTTTTGCGAAGACCAGATGGCTTGTCCGTTCACGGTGGTAGTCTTCTCGCATGATCTGAAAGATGTGGGGGACGTGCGCCGGCTCGCGGGGCGCATGATCGAGATCCACGGGCCGGTGAAGCTGTATCAGGGCCGGGCAGAAATCATTTTGAGCCGCGTCAGCCAAGTGACCGGCGGGACAGCGTTGTTGCCCCCACTGCCGAAAGAGTACGACGTGGAAAATCGCGGCCATTACAGCGCCGGACATCTCTACTCCAAGAAATTAAAGCCAGCCAAAGCCAAACCGAACGCGACAGCAACGTACGACTACGATGTGGAGAGCGAACCGCCAGAATAATTCCACTCAATCTCCTGCGCAACAGAGTTCTCTCTTCGGGATGACCGACGAAGCGAGGGCTTCTGTGACCCGGAAACGCCCGTGAGCGCTGCAGTTATACTGGTCCACTGCACGCCGGGGGAAATCATGCAGGGATCATCGAATGGGGTTACGCGTCGCGAGGCGCTGGGAGCACTTGGAGCGTCTGCGCTGGGATTAACACTTATCGGAACGACAGTTTTTGCCGACGAAGGCCGGAGCGGGCGCCTTTCCCAGTTGCTTCCGAAGTTCACCGCGCAATCGCGCTCGATCCTTGCCCGCTTGCTCGACGACCCGGCATACAGCGGTCGGATTCCGGCAAACGCGGTCGCGGAACTCACGAAAAACGAAAATA
>JASHQK010000007.1 GCA_030039195.1 Candidatus Sulfotelmatobacter sp. | reverse complement strand
GAGTCCGCCCGCCGGCTGACTTTTCCGCCGCAGTGGAGTCACCAGCATCCGCTGTTTCCAGGGGCTCGCCGGGGTGATCGGGAGTTCCCTCTTCAAGGTCCTGGTCTTTTAACTTGGACTGCGCCAGCAGCAGCTGACGCTCGGATTGCAATGGCAGATCGTGCGGGACGTGGAGATATTCGAGCACCTGCTGCGCGATGCGGCGAAACACCGGCGCCG
The DNA here is from genome assembly GCA_030039195.1 of Candidatus Sulfotelmatobacter sp. Taxonomy (GTDB): domain Bacteria; phylum Acidobacteriota; class Terriglobia; order Terriglobales; family Acidobacteriaceae; genus Sulfotelmatobacter. The sequence goes on along the minus strand of JASHQK010000007.1, from coordinate 24,786 downwards.
AGACCTGTCCGCCCTGATGCAATCCGACGGCAGCGTCCAGAATGACGGCGACCACGATCTGCGGATTGTTGACCGGCGCAAATCCGGCAAACGATCCAACATATTTTGATTTGGAGTAGGCGTGCGTCACCGGATCGACTTCCTGTGCCGTACCGGTTTTTCCCGCCGAGGAATAGCCCTGCAGGATGGCCTTGCGGCCGGTGCCTTCGAGCACCACTTTCTGCATCATCGAGCGCATTTCGGCGGCGGTGAACGATGAAATTACGCGATGCGAAGGTCCGGAATGGAACGCCACGGTCTGCAAACCGCCTTGTGGAGGAACCGTTCCAGCGACAATACGGGGTGCGACCCAGACACCGTCGTTAGCGAAGGTAGAGACCAGACTCGCAAGCTGGATGGGCGAGATGCCAATTTCCTGGCCCATGGCGATGGCCGCAATTGAGACTTTCGACCAGCGGCTCGGAGGCTTGGTGATGCCGCGGGTCTCGCCGGGCAATTCGATGCCGGTTTGCTGTCCGAATCCGTAGGCGCGGATGTATTTGTAAAAGCGGTCTTCGCCCAGACGCAGAGCGATCTTGATCGCACCCACGTTGCTCGATTTCGCCAGCACTCCCCACACCGGCAGCAGGCCATGCGCCTCCGCGTCGCGGATGCGCATGCCGTTGTAGACGATCGATCCCATCTGACAATCAAAGACTTCGTCGGGATTGGTGATTTTTTCATCGAGCGCGGCGGAGATGGTAACCATCTTGAAGGCCGAGCCGGGCTCGTAAACATCACTGACGGCGCGGTCATTGAGGGCAGCCGGGGTAATTTGCTTGCGCGAATTGGGATTGAAAGTGGGCCGATTGGCGAGCGCAAGAACCTCGCCGGTGTGCGGATTCTCGACAATCACCGTGCCGGCTACCGCCTGCGTGTCGTGGATGGCCTGATCCAGTTCTTTTTCCGCGATGTACTGGATGTTCTTGTCGATCGTCAGGACAATGTTTTCGCCCGGCTGGGGCTGCGTTTCGACGTCGGCAAACCACTGCCGGCGGGCATCGACGGAGATAAACATTTTTCCCGGGCGGCCGCGCAGCTCCTCGTCAAACTCGTGCTCGATGCCGCTCTGACCGGAATCGTCCATGCCAACCGAGCCGAGAACCTGGGCGGCAAGATCGCGCGCCGGGTAGAAGCGCTTCGGTTCCTTCTGGAAGTGGATGCCCTGCAGGTTGAGTGACTTGATGCGCTCGATAGTTTCGTCATCGGCTTTGCGCGCAACCCAGCAGAATGTCTTGTGGGCCCGGCAATCGGCCAGCACCACGTTGGCATCTTCGCCCGTGATGTGCGAGATCAGGGAAATGGCGGTCGGAAGATCTTTGACTTCGCTGGGAACTGCGAACGCAGAATCCACGAGTACCGACATGGCAAGTTCGCGCCCGTCGCGGTCATAGATGGTGCCGCGCTTTGCCGCCAGCGGAATGGCGCGCTGCTGCTGGTGCTCCGCCTGCTTGACGAAAGATCCGTAACAAAAAATCTGCAGGTAGACCAGGCGCACACAGATCGCCATGCACCACAAAACGAGCATGGCGGCGAGTAGATAGAGGCGGGAGTTGCGGGCGAAAGTGGAATCGGAACTAGCCATTGACACTCTAGCGGCTTGTCATCCTGAGGCTCGCGGTTTTTGCGAGCCGAAGTGCCTGCCTGAGCCTGTCGAAGGACCTATGCATTCTTTGATCCCGGCAAAGTGCACAGGTCCTTCGCTTCGCTCAGGATGACAAAACAAAATGACGTTCGAGACAAACATGGCGGCCTCGAGCATTAGGCCGCCATCCAAATCCTGGCGAGCTGTGCTCGCCGCCTCCGGGTCCGAGACCCGGACCCGCAAAATCTTGCTACTGTCCTTCGACCACCATCACCGGCGTGGCGCTGGCCATGACCGGAGCTTGAGCATCACTCGAGGAAACATCCATGCGAATGACTTGTCCCGGCTCGGGAGGCACGAGTCCCATCCGGCGCGCCAGCACATCAATTCGTTCCGGATCGCGCAGCGAGGCATCTTCCAGGCGCAGAGCGTGATTCATGTCGGTTAGGTTGCTCAGTTCACGCTTGGCCGACTCGATCTGGTATCCATATTCGACGGCCTTGAAATGCTGCCAGGCATAGGTGAACACGAGCAGAAACAGAAAGGCCATGGCGACGCCGAATTGCTTCATCTCGCGGTTGCGGCGTGGATCTTCCACTTTAAGCAGGCGTGAGTTGTCGATGGCCTTCGCGAAATAGATTTCCGGCGTTCCCGTCCAGAATGAACGTCGTGCTTCCGCCGCATGCGTTGCTCGCATTGTTGCCGCCGCTGCCGCCATTTACGCTGCTCCCATGAGGATTTGGTCGCCTTCGCCGATCGGAATCTCCATCGCAAAAATTTCCTTGAGCTCCCTGTCATCGGCGATCCGTCTCGCTTCTGCCAATTGCTCCGCCCGAATTACCGCTGCCATCAAGTCTGTGATAATTGTGCCTGTGTACATTCCCGCCAACCTCAAATTGGATTCCTACCACGGAACCCTTGAAACCGGATCTCGGCCATCTGACCTCAGCCTTCAACCCTTCTGCTGAGGTCCGACTCCCGAGGTCTGGCGTCTAACTCTCCCGCCCATGCGGGTCTTGTGCCCGCTTTCGCCCTTCAACCTGAATTCGATTGCCCGGCACTGCCATTACAGCGAATGCCGGGAGCTCCGGCAGGTTTTCCGGAACTAAACTCTCTCCGCGGCTCGCAGCTTCGCGCTTCGCGCCCGCGGATTGCGATCGATTTCTTCTTCCGATGCCGTCACCGGTTTCTTGGTCAGCACCCTGTAGTACTTGTCCTTTTTCTCACCATCGCGGAAGGCATCCTTCACGATGCGGTCTTCCAGCGAATGAAAACTGATCACTACGATCCTTCCACCTGGCTTCAGAATCCGCGGCGCCGCCTCCAGCAGCGCCTTCAGATCGTCCAATTCACGGTTTACGAAGATTCGAAGAGCCTGAAAGGTTCGTGTCGCGGGATGAATTCTTCTTTCGTACTTATCAGAACCGGAATTCATTGGCCGGGCCGCGGCTGATATCACTTCCGCAAGTTGGGCGGTAGTCCGTATCGGCCGCGACCGGCAAATGGCTCTGGCGATTCTCCGCGACCTCCTTTCCTCTCCGAATTCGTAAATCACGTCGGCGAGCTCGCGCTCGTCGAGGTGGTTTACCACTTGTTCGGCGGTATGCTCGGAGTGCGGGTCCATCCGCATATCGAGCGGTCCTTCCGCCTGAAAACTGAATCCGCGTGCGGGGTCGTGGAGCTGCAGACTACTCACGCCAAGGTCTGCGAGCAGGCCGTCCGCCTTCAGACTCTGGATCTCGGCCAGGCTCGCAAAGGAACGATTCATCAGCGTGATTTCCGGCCAATTCGAAAGCTCTCGTTGGTCGTCGGTCGTCGATCGTTGGCTAACGACTAGCTTCGTACTTGCAATCTCCAGCGCCTTCGGATCCTTATCGAGCCCAATCAAATGTCCCGGTGCGCCGAGGCGTTTTGCGATTTCGTAACTGTGCCCGCCAAGGCCCACCGTGGCGTCGATATAGGTCCCGCCACGCCGCACGTTTAAAAAGTCGATCGCTTCTTGTAAAAGAACCGGAACATGGCCAGTTTCGCCACGTCCAACCCCCTGAGGGGTGTCTGTTGATCCCTCGCCCATAGTCGGGCTGATTAAATGCCCAGTTCGTCGAGCGTCTTCTCATCCTCAGGCGTAAATGGCTGCTCTGTGATCTCTTTGCGGTAAGCTTCCAGATTGCGCACCAGCAAACGATTCAGGTTGCCGGTCACCGCGACTTCGCCCTTGATGTCGGCAGCTTGGCGCAACAATTGCGGCATCAGCAACCGCCCCTGTCCATCCATTTCCACCTGCTGGCCCCAGTAATTGACGCGATCCAGAAATTTCTTTTTGGTGGGGTTGTAGTTCGAGAGCCCCGCCAGCTTCTGCTCGATCCGCTCCCACTCCTCGAAGGGATAAACTTCGGCAACCTTGCCATCGGTGCTTGTGATGTAAAATTGCGTGCCGTATTTCTCGTCGATCACCCGCTTGAACTCGGCTGGGATTTTGAGACGTCCCTTGTCGTCGACCCGAGTTGGATGGTTGCCGCGAAACATGTTCTTGGTTTGTCATCCTGAGGCGCCTGCATTTGGCGCCGAAGGACCTGAGCGCGTCACGCGAACAATCTCGCGGTTCTTGCGAGATTGAGAAAACGCGTGCTTGACGCGCTTCCTTATTCGCCACAGCGAGGGAGGTTAGAACTGCGCAAATCCGGGTCAATCTCGTGCGATTCGGGCTGTTTTTCGTGCTTTTGGGTCGGCTTCCCACCGGCTCCTCGATTTCAGCTCCTGACTCCCACGAACCCTAATGCGTGACCACTTATAACCACTTTCTCCCACATCTTAGCTGTAAGTCTTTTATTGTCAAGAAGAAAGTTCAAGCTTGATGCACTGCCTAGTCCTGAATTCGGAAAACCACGATTCGTAGTAGCGAACCACGGTAGGTACTACAATCTGTTGGGTTTACGGCCATGATTCCTTTCGCTATTCTTTCGCTAGATTTTTCTTGACCTCGGCCATCGGCGCGGCGTTTGTTGTGCAGGAATTCCTCGTTATTCGTGTTGCAGCCGGGTCCGCACTTGGGCGTTAGGTGTACACTGCCGCCCAGAATTTGTTGTTAGCGATCTGTGAAGCGGTTCGACGGAGGCTTCCCTATGTCACTGAACAGAGGTCGAATCTGGCTGGGTGGTTTAGCAGGCGGGCTGGTGTGGTCGGTGTGGAGCTTTGTCGTCAACTATTTCGTGATTGGAAATGCTCGCTACGTAGCGGTGCAGAACGCGGGGATATTTCTGAAGACGCCGCGCTATTCGTATTTCACCGGGCAATGGATCCTGATTCTGTTTATTCTGGGCGTCATGGTTGCGCACATCTATGCATGGACGCGCCAGACTCTCGGACCCGGTCCTCGCACCGCTTTGCGCATCGGTTTCTGGGTGGGCTTCATCGCGGGATTTCCCTTGAACTTCGCGCAAGCGACATGGCTGGCTGCGGGCCGCGCCCTCCCATTTGGATGGATGCTGGAGATGTGGGTAGGTGCGATTCTGGCTACGCTCGTCGCTGGGTCCTTGTATAAAGAGGCCAACAGCTGACGTGCCGACGAAGCGACCCGTACGCGCGAAATGCCAAAGGGCGGTCGATGCTAAAGAACTTGCCGGCCAAGCGAACTATTTCACCGGTTCGACGACGACGGCCGTGCCGTAGGCCAGCACCTCGGTCACTCCCTGCATGATTTCAGTCGCGTCGTAACGGGCGCACACAACAGCGTTGGCGCCCAGTTCGGCGGCGTGTTGCAGCATTAAGTCGAAAGCTTCCTGCCGCGTTTTCTCGCAAAGATTTGTGAGAAGAGTGATGTTGCCGCCCACGAGTGTCTGCAGACCGGCGCCGATCGTCCCGAAGATCGAGCGCGAGCGCACGACGATGCCGCGTACCACTCCCAAGGTTCGAACAACGCGAAAGTTATCGAGCTCGAACTGCGTGGTCACCATTGCATGAGCGACTGTCCTGCCGGGTGTGTAAGTGGTTGCCATAATTTTTCTCTCGTTCGCCGTTTCTCGCTGGAGTCCAGCCTGCAGCTTTGACACGCTAATATACCGCGAGAGGCAAGCGGGAGCGAGTTCGAAGACATGCGAAAGTGGCGTGAGCTGGGGCCCCCGGATGAGTGTCCGGGGCTACATGGCCTGCAAGGCCGACCCATTCATGCATCCCGCCGATTCAAGCCTCTTTATAATGGCGGCTTGTTGCGTTCGGGAGGCTTGATGATATCTCGGCGACGATTTTTGGAACTCAGCGGCGTCAGCACGGGTGCGGCGATCGCGTCCCACTCGTTTGCAGCGAGCACCTCGGCTGAAAGAACTGACGAATCTTCCCTGCCCTCTTCAATCGCGCGGCTCGAATCGCGGAAGAGTGAAGCACGGCCAATCACTCGCGAGGAACGAGAGATACGGCAGGAACGCGCACGGCAACTGATGGCAGAGAGCTCGCTCGACGCGATCCTGATGACCGAGGGCACGTCGCTTCGGTATTTCACGGGAATTCGCTGGTGGGGCGGCGAGCGCTTGTTCGCCTTCGTGCTGCCGACGAAAGGGAAAACGTTTTATGTGTGCCCGGCGTTTGAGGAGGGCCGGGCGCGCGAGCAGATTGCGCATGCGCCGGAGGGCGATCAGCCTGACCTACGCATCTGGCAGGAAGATCAGAGTCCTTATGCGCTGGTGGCGCAGGGGTTGAAGGATCGTTCGATCGGCGCCGGAAAACTTGGGATCGAAGAGACGGTGCGCTTCGTTTTTTCGGACGGAATCGCAAGGGCGGCATCGCAGGCGACGCTCACGAGCGCGACTCCGGTGACTGCCGGTTGCCGCATGATCAAGAGCGCGCACGAGATTTCGCTCATGCGGCTGGCTGCGCAAGTGACGCTGGCCGTCTATGAAGCCGTGTACCACTCGCTGCGCGAAGGCATGACACAGCAGGACGTCGGGGCTCTCATTGACAAGGCTTATGAACGCATGGGATTTCCGGGCGAAGCGAGCGTGATGGTGGACGAATACACGGCGTTTCCGCACGGATCGACGACGCCGCAGGTTTTGCGGGAAGGTTCGATCGTGATGATCGACGACGGTTGCACGGTAGAAGGGTATCAATCCGACATTACGCGGACGTTCGTGCTCGGAAAAGCGTCAGACAAAATGAAGCAGGTCTTCGACATTGTGCATCGGGCGCAGTCAGCCGCGCTGGCCGTAGCACATCCCGGTAATGAGTGCGGCGCGGTCGATGCGGTTGCTCGGATGTGCATTACTGGCGCTGGATATGGTCCCGACTACAAGTACTTCACACACCGTTTGGGTCACGGCTTAGGCATGGACGGGCATGAGTGGCCGTATCTGGTTCGAGGGAACGCGGCCGCGCTGCGGGCGAATATCACGACGAGCAACGAGCCGGGAATTTATATTCGCGGCGAATTTGGCATCCGTCTCGAGGATGACATGCACATCACCGAGAATGGAGCCGAATTGTTCACGCCGCAGAGTCCGTCGCTGGAACAACCATTCGGGTAGGGCGTGAAGAGTCCGAACGAAAATCAAAACACCCACCCTAGCCGCAAAGAACGCGGCCAGGATGGGGTGGACTCGGTTCTTCACCAGGTCAGCTTGCTGAGGTAGGCGTAGCTTTCGGTGATGCTTTCGAACGGATCCTCTGGCTTGTCGTGTTCGACGATATAGTGCTTGATGCCGGCTCTATCGGACTGCGCGAAGATTTTCTTCCAATTGATCACGCCGTTGCCGACTGAAGTCATGTCTTTCAGAGTGTCGCCGAAATCCTGACCTCCGGCCGCTGTCACCGGCGGCAGCTTCTTTATATCTTTCACGTGAACCAGCGGGAAGCGCCCCGGATATTCGTTGAAATATTTGATGGGGTCGCCGCCGCCGACAGTGATCCAGCAAAGATCCATTTCCATCTTGACTAGATGCGGATCACACTCTTTCAGCAGAGTGTCGTAGGGCAGCTTTCCATCCACGGGCAAGAATTCGAACCAGTGGTTGTGATAGGCGAACTGCAGGCCGGCCGTTTTGCATTGCTCGCCGCAGTGATTGAATTTGTCTGAAGCCCGCTTCCAGATGTCGGCTGATTTGCGCAGCTCCTCGGGAATCCACGGACAGACGATGTACTCGATACCGATTGTCTTCGAGGCTTCGATGACGGAAGGAAATTTTTCGTCGAGCTCGTCATATTGCACATGCGTGCCGGGAGCAGAGAGCCCGTTCTTGTCGAGGACGGCGCGAACCTGCTGCGGCGTGCGCCCGAAATATCCGGCGAATTCAACTTCCTTGTAGCCGATGGCGGCAACCTTCGCAACCGTTCCCTCGAAGTCTTCCTTCATCTGGTCGCGCACGGTGTAGAGCTGCACGCCCACTTTGTGGATTCTGTGAGTCTCGGCCGCCCAGCCGAATTTGCTCGTCAGCAGGGTGGCCGCGCTGATTGCGGCTGCAGTTTCGAGGAATGTACGGCGATTCATGCTATGAAAACTCATGACGCGGGAGCCTCCGGGAGTAATTAAAACCCGAAGCATTATACTGCGCACAGAAATCCCCGAATGCAGGGCGCGTCGCGAGAGAGTAAAGTACTTCGGGATTCGCAGCTTAGGTTTTGACCACTTGCAAATTGTTGGTGACCGAAAAAATGCCGGTAACCGTGTTCGCACGCAGGCCGGCAAGATTCTTGTCCGCTTCGCTATCCACAACTCCTTCCAGAGTCGCGTGCCCGCCTTTCACGATAATGCGGATCGGCTTCAGTACTCCGAGTTCATATTTTTGCAGCGCGGGAAATCCGTAGATTGCCCGGAACAGCCGTAGACGCAGGCGTGCGTCCATCGGCGAAGGCGGCAAGATCTCTATCTGGTTGTTTACCTTCTCCACGCCTTCGATGCGTTTGACGACGTTCTCGGCATCTGACTTGATCGAAGGCCTCACGACCTGGCCGATCAATGTCACTTCATCTCCATTCACTTTATAGGCAAGATAGTCGAACACATCGACGTAGGGAAGCATCAGCAATTCATGCCGCACTTCCCGCGTGATTCGCTCCTGGGCGCGCGCGGAAGCTTGTTCGCTTTGCATGTCCTGAGCAAGGCTGAGAGTGCCAAGAACAAAGAGGCAAGCGCACAGTAGCGTAAGTTTGCGCATGGTTTCTCTCCTCATTAAGATTTCTCTGGGACTCCGTCGCAGAGGCTGGAAAACAGTTTACTCCCGAGTAGCAAATCGCTCACAGCAGCGAAGCCTTTGTTCGCGGAGGGAACGTGAACGTTGCCTGCGCTCGTGGAGCGGATTCATGCCTTGCGTCGCTACAGGTTCGTGCTGACGCTCAGGATCATGCCGTCCTGGGAAATCGAGGTCACGCGAAGATCGGCGCAATTGTTGACGATGCGGTCAGCCCCGGCTTCGCGCAGCACCGGTTCCGCAGCCGTCGTCCGGAAAGCGATGACTTTCGCACCGGCGGCTTTGCCCGAGCGAATTCCGGCCGGCGCGTCTTCGAGCACAACACAGTCGGAAGCGCGGAATCCCAGAAGCGCAGCGGCCTTGAGATAAGGCTCAGGATCGGGCTTGCCATGAATGATGTCAGTAGAAGTAATGAACCTTTTGGGCACCGGCAATCCGGCATGTTTGATGCGGACTTCGGCGAGCGCGCGCGTGCACGAAGTCACAATGGTCCAACGATTGGAAGGAATGCTGGCGAGCAGATCGAGCACACCGGGCAGCGGAACGACTCCGTCGAGGTCTTCGATCTCGCGGCGCTCCACGACCCGGTTTTCGGCTTCGTGATCCGCGTCAGGAAGAAGTTCGCGGATCGTCGTGAGGCTGGGTCGGCCATGCGCGCGCGCCACCACTTGCGCGGAATCGAATCCATGCTCGATCGCCCAGCGGGCCCAGACCCGAGCCACAGCCGGCGTGGAATCGATCAGCACCCCATCCAGATCAAAAAGCAAGGCAGCGCAATGAACTTGATTCATGCCTGCTACCAAACCTTGCGCATGGGATGGGCCTCAGTGTTGAAAACGTTCCGGCTCAAGTCGAGAGTGTTATCTGGAGAAAAGAGCAGGTAAAGATATTTCAGCGTTTCGGCGAGAAAGAAACTCTCCATTTCATCTTTCTTGGTCTTCCTTTTTACGTCGCTTAACGCTGCGTAAGCCACATCCGTTCGACAATACTTCGTCAGGCTATCGAAAAAAACTTTCCCCATTTCGCGATAGCGCGGATCGTGGGTGAAGCGATAAAGATAGAAAGCCGACTCAATGATCTCGGGACGCAGTTCGTAGCCGTTAGCAGCGATGGTCATCTTTTTGTAATTGATCTCCTCGGGCTCAATTCCAAACGTTGTCCACATCTTATAGGCAGAGTCTTCGAGCTTACGCGCCCGGTCGAGATCGCCGGAGAGCGCCAGGGTGCCTGGGAAAAATGCATCCAGCGCTCCGAAGTAAGTACTGGCGCGATCGCCGGTATTCATGTTCGCCTGTCCGTACCAGAAGCCGGTGGAAACCTCATCGGCGAGATATTTGTTCACCGCCTCAATGCTCGAGGTCCACATACGCTGGCAATCTTTGTCGTCGAACAGCAAAGAAGCCTTCAACAGATATTCATAATAGGAGTCAATGCCACCGCCGATGTGACTGACTGGATCCGTCCACTGGCCAGTGCTGATGTTGATGCCGGACCCGACCAGTCCAATTCGTGAACGCCGCTTATAGAGTTCACTGACTGCGCGCTTGGCTCTTTCGTAGTACACGGTCCTGCCCGTCAGTTTGGTGAGCATTCCGAATTCGATCAGCAGTGTTCCCACTTCGGCGGGGTTGGTCTCTACGCCACGAACTGCGCCCGTTTTCAGATTAACGTCGACGTAGGGCATCCCGGTCGGAGAGTTGAAGGCGGGCAGCAGGCGTGTGCCGAGATCGTCGGCGAGAGCGAGCAAACGCTTGTCCCCACTCAACTGGTAACTGCTGAGAAGGCCCCCCAGCATGCGAATCGTAATTTCGAAATTCTTGACGTAAATGTCCTGATCGAACGACAGATTGGCGGCAATATAATCGCGCGTCTTGGCCGCATCATCAGTCATGCCCATCAACGCCATCGTGTCAAGAGCATCGACGGGAGTCATGAGCAGAGACTTGGCGTACCAATCGTGATAACTCTTGCTCAGCGGCTTCAGTTCGTCGTGTCCCCACGCATACTGTTTGTAGCCTTCCCATGCGTGACGGAATTCCTGGCGCACTCGATCGGCCATCTCGGCATCCGTGGCAGCCGCGATATCGGGCGCCAGTCCGGCACTGCTCCCGGGTGGAGAGCTCTGGTTACCTCGCGGCATAACCTGCGCCGTCGCAAGCTGCGCGAGCGTAGCGATCAAAATAAAGATCGTGCTTGCCGCGAATGGAGTTCTTAGGTTCATCACCGCCGGATTGTAAATGAAGCGGAAACGCTGCTTCGCACTGCGTGCGAGGGATTCGGGAAACAGCCAGAAAATAGGACAGCAAGACGCGCGGCGAGATCAGTCACTCGCCGAGCGCCCGTGCCTTTCGCAATCAGGACTGAACGATCTTTTCCAGCGCCGGCCGGTTGCGGATCACCAGCGTTGACCCTTTGAGCTGCAGCAGTTGTTTTTTCTTGAACTCAGAAAACAACCTGCTCACCGTCTCGCGGGTCGTCCCAATGATCTCGGCAATTTCCTCGTGGGTGAGCGTGAGCTTGACCTGAGTCGCGCCGTCGTTCTGCGTGACCTTGGTCGACCACGAGAGCAAGAGCTTGGCAAATTTCTCCGATGGCGAAGTTGCCAGCCCAAGCGTCCGGATCTCTTCGTACGCGGTGTAATAGTTCCGGCTGAGCTGCTCCGCGACGCGCAGAGCGACTTCTCCGTGCTCTTTCAAAAACTGCAGCAACGATTCGCGAGGAATGAAGTTGGCTTGTCCCGGTTCCATCATTTCGGCCGTGACTTCGTACGGCCGATTGGAAACGACTGCATTGAGACCGAGCACGTCGCCCGCTTCCGAAAGCTTGGTGATAATGGTTTTCCCTTCGCGAGAAGAGGTAGAGAGTTTCGCTTTTCCGGCGCAGAGCACAAAAACACCGCGCGGCTGCTGCCCTTCGATGAAGAGCATTGCACCCTTGGGATACACGGCGGTTGATTTGATTTCGTTGAGACGCTGTCCGGCGTGTACCGAAAGATTGCAGAAAAGATGTTCTTCCCTGACTGCGCAAGTAAGACAATTATCAAGAATATTGAGTCCGTACGGGGCGCGCATATGCACCCTCCTGAGCGCATTGTAGCACTCAGTTTCAGCTTGTGATCGTCGTCACGAGGGCACGTGATTATGGGCATATTGCAAGCACAGACAATCGTAGAAAACTCTGGCAAGATGGTCGAAGTGTCGGGTGAATATTCCATCTTCGCGGCGCCCTGAAGTTATGAAAAAATGGGCGTACCCACCGCGGAGTGAATACATCCTGTGAGCCAGTTCCCGAGTCCGTCGGCGCCTTCTGATTTAGCAATGCCGCAAGCAGCAAGACCGGTCGCTCGCGGTTCACTGGGATCGTTTTTCTCTCCCCGTTCCGCCGCCGTCATCGGAGCCACCGACCGCCAGGGAACCGTCGGCCGCACCCTGCTCTCGAACCTGCTGGAAAGCAAATCTCCCCTGAAAGTTTTCGCAGTAAATCCCGCTCACGAGGAAGTTCTCGGGCTGAAAACTCACCGGCGCATTGCCGATATTGGAAGCTCCATCGATCTGGCTATAATCGTCACCCCAGCCACGACCGTCCCGAACATCATCGGCGAATGCGTCGATGCCGGGGTGAAATCGGCGGTCGTGATTTCTGCCGGATTTCGCGAGCGGGGCGCTCAGGGCGCACGGCTGGAAGAGGAAATCCAGCATCATCTTCGCCGCGGAACGCTGCGTTTGATCGGCCCCAACTGCATGGGATTCATGAATCCCACGATCGGTCTCAATGCGACCTTTTCCAGGTTCATGCCGCAGAAGGGCAGCGTCGCATTTCTCAGTCAGAGCGGCGCCTTACAGACAGCCATCCTCGATTGGAGCCGGCGCGAACAAGTCGGATTCAGCGCCATCGTCTCCACCGGCTCAATGCTCGACGTCGGCTGGGGTGATCTCATCTATCACTTCGGAGACGATCCGCACACGAAAAGCATTCTGCTCTACATGGAATCCGTAGGCGACGCGCGCTCGTTCATTTCCGCGGCCCGCGAAATCGCGCTGAGCAAGCCAATCATTATTATCAAGGCCGGCCGATCAGAAGCCGCATCGCGCGCGGCCGCGTCGCATACCGGCGCATTGACTGGGAGCGATGAGGTTTTTGACGCCGCCTGCCGCCGCTGTGGCGTGCTGCGCGTACAGAATATCGCCGACCTTTTTTATATGGCGGAGGTTTTGAGCAAGCAGCCGCGACCGCGCGGCCCCCGACTCGCGATCGTCACGAACGCCGGAGGGCCGGGAGTACTCGCCACCGACGCGCTCATGGCCACCGGCGGCGAACTCGCCACGCTCGCGCCCGAATCCCTGCACGCCCTCGACGAATTTCTTTCTCCGCATTGGAGTCACGCCAACCCCATCGACGTCCTGGCGGATGCCGATCCGGAACGTTTCGTGAAAGCCCTCGACATTGCCGCAAAAGATCCCGGCACCGACGGGCTCCTCGCCGTGGTCGCGCCTCAAGGACTCGCCGATCCCACACAAGTCGCCGAACTCATGAAGCCCTACGCGCATAATTCGGGCAAGCCACTGCTGGCGAGTTGGATGGGAATCGACGAGGTTGCCAAGGGAACGGCAATTCTCAATGCCGCTGGCATCCCGACATTTTCTTATCCTGACACCGCCGCTCGTGCCTTCACCTACATGTGGCGCTACACCTACAACCTGCGCGGGCTCTATGAAACGCCGGCTTTGGTAGAGGGTCCTGAACCTTCTGACGATGACCGCAAAAGGCTCGAGGAATTCGTGGAGGAGGTGCGTTCCTGCCGGCGCACCATGCTCAATGAATTGGAAGCCAAGCAACTTCTCGCACACTATGGAATCCCGGTGGTCAAAACGCGCATCGCCGGGAACGAAGAAGAAGCTGTCGCCCGCGCGGAAGAAATCGGCTATCCCGTCGTTCTGAAAGTTTTGTCGAACACCATCACGCACAAGACCGATCTCGATGGCGTGCGCCTGCGCCTGCAAAGTGCGGAGCAGGTGAGAGCGGCATTTCACGCGATTCAGGCTTCAGTCGCGGAAAAGGTCGGGTCGGAGAACTTCGCCGGCGTTACCGTGCAGCCGATGATCCGGCGCGACGGGTACGAATTGATCGTCGGCAGCAGCAGCGACCCGCAGTTCGGGCCGGTCATCCTGTTCGGCACCGGCGGAGTGATGGTCGAAGTGTATGGTGACCGGGCTCTGGCTCTGCCTCCGCTCAACACCACGCTGGCTGAGCGTCTGATGGAACAGACGAGAATTTTCGCAGCCCTGAAGGGTGTTCGTGGACGCAAAGCGATCGACATCTCCAAACTCGAGGAACTGCTCGTGCGCTTCAGCCGCCTGGTCATCGAGCAGCCCTGGATCAAGGAGATCGAAATGAATCCTCTGCTCGCCACACCTGAGCGCTTGCTGGCCCTCGATGCCCGGGTCGTGCTGCACGATCCCACCGTATCGGCGGCGCGATTGCCACGGCCTGCGATCCGGCCTTATCCGGCGCACTACATTCACGAGGCGACGTTGAACGATGGAACACGAATTGTGATTCGTCCCATTCGTCCCGAAGACGAGCCGCTCATGGTCCGATTCCATGAGACGCTCTCCGAGCGCAGCGTCTATCTCCGCTATTTCTGCTCGCTGAGCCTGAGTACGAGAGTGGAGCACGAACGCCTGGTGCGGATCTGCTTCGCCAGCTACGATCGCGGATTCGCGCTGGTTGCTGACCGCATCAATCCGGAAACCGAGCAGCACGAAATTTTAGGTGTCGGCCGCTTCAGTGCCATCAATGCCGCCGAGGCCGAAGCCGCCGTCCTGGTGACCGATCAATGGCAGGGACGCGGACTGGGGACGGAGTTGCTGGCCAGCGTGGCGCGAGTGGGACGGGCAGAGAATTTCCAGCGGCTCTCCGGTGAAATTCTGCGGGAAAATGTGGCGACCCAGGCGGTATTCAAGAAAGTGGGATTCACACTCCAGCCCATGGAGGATCCGGGCTCGGTTTCAGCGCGCTTGGAATTGTGGCCGCAGAAGTAACCGGCCATGGAGCCCCGACGCCGTCGTCCGGGGTCCCCAGCACGCGCGATTTTCGCGTGATGGGCGGTTGTCCGGGGTCATACCATAGACACGGGCTTTGCGATTTCCAGTTGTGGCTCGAACTGCAGTTTGGTTCCGATCGCGCGCGCTACGAGACAGAGTTTTTCGGCGCGACGTAGTAATTCCAGCGCGCGCTCGCGCTCCTCGGCCGAAGCGATTTTCAGATTCGGACGAAGCACAATCTGGCTGAAGCTGTATCCAGATTCGGCCTTTCGAATGGTGCCGCTGGCTTCTACTTGCAAATCGGTAAAATTGAACTCTGCTGTGCCCGCAATCGCGCGCAACGTCGTCGTGTAGCAGCCCGCAATCGCAGCCAGCAGGAGTTCTTCCGGCGTCCAGCGGCCCTCCAGGCCGCCGAATTCGGTCGGCGCGGTGAAATGGATGGCATT
The DNA here is from genome assembly GCA_030039195.1 of Candidatus Sulfotelmatobacter sp. Lineage (GTDB taxonomy): Bacteria > Acidobacteriota > Terriglobia > Terriglobales > Acidobacteriaceae > Sulfotelmatobacter. Next base: position 9,497 of record JASHQK010000007.1, on the reverse strand, counting down.
CGGCGCTGAATCTGATTTGGCCAGGCCCGTGCGCCCTGAGGTCCACCAGGCGGCGACTCGATAGGAGTGCTCTTCGCTAATCATATTTCCTTCTCTCTCCTTGGGAGAAATTTCAAGATTCATGGGTCACCTCGATTTGAGTGACACAAGATGCGAGAAACCAACCTGCACCAGGGCGAATCAGGCCACTCCTGCTTTCGCAGATGCAGTACGCTCTTTCTCGATCTTTTCGATCTGGGCGCGCAGCCAGCGGGCCAGGGCTTCTTCGATTTCGATCTGGCTCCCGGTGCGATAGAAATCCTCTACCGTCTGTCCGTCCTTTGTGAGCGTGATGAAACGGCAAGGCACACTCTCTTTTTTCCGATCTTCCGGGACGAACTGTTCCAGGAGACAGCTCTCACAGGGATGTGGCCGCGCTGGATCGCAGAAATTCGGACAGATGGGCGAGTCCTCAAAAATAGATGGTGCGCGCCAAGGTGTGCGGGGGGAGCGTCCATAGCCCCCGTCTTCCAGAAAGCTCAATTCGAACTTGAGAACATCAAGGATGTCGCGGTTGTCCTGAGTCATAGGGCACCTCAATTTCGGCTAGGATGCCAAAGCGAGCCCAGAGACGCCGTATATTGGGTCACCAAGTTTTGTGATCACAATCACAACCGGGGAAGGCTGGTTCGGCCGCGACCGAAGGATTTGCCCCAATTCTGAATCAGTCCCGATATGGACCACGTGATTCCTTTCACACGCCCTCGTAATCCGAATCACTCTGATCCGCATCGCACGTTTTTTCGCTCTTCCCCCTTTCATTTGCAAACTCCTGCATTTGCGGAAGATCAGCGGGGACTGTTGTGATTTCCATCACGTGCCGAAGTGACTTATGCCATAGGTCGACTCCATCCCCCATGCGAATCTAACGCTGCAACAAAGCGGAACGCGTCTAAGTCAGGGTGACGAGAAAAGCGTTCCAAGTTGGGAATGACGCCGATGGCAGATGCCATGTGTCGGCGAGCGGTGTAGTATCTTGCGGAAAATTCTTTTCAGGAGGAAGCACGTGAAACTTCGATTGAGCCTGGCATTTTTGCTGGTTTGCGGAGTGATGGCGGTCTGCAGTGCGTCGGCTGCGGCGCAGGATGCCGCGTCTACGTACAAAGCGAAGTGCGCCATGTGTCATGGCGCCGATGGTAAGGGCGGCAAGATGGGAACCAAAGATTTTGCCGCGCCCGACATTCAGGGTATGACCGACGCGCAGTTGACGGAGATCATCACCAAAGGCAAGCCCCCCAAAATGCCGGCTTATGGGGACAAGCTGAAGGATAGCGATATCAAGGACTTGGTCGCCTATATCCGCACATTCAAGAAGTAGCCGGGCCAACGAGCCGTGTGCGGTCGTTAAAAATCAGTAGATTCTGAAAGATTGGCGGGTGGAAGTATGTCCACGCGAACAATACGGAGATTTTTTGCGCCCGGGGTCGCTCTCGCCTTGATTCTGACAGCCGGCAATCTGTTTGCCGCCGGCGGAAAACAAGCTGCGAAGCCTACTGCCGATGATTGCCTCGCCTGCCACGGCGACTCCACGCTGACCCATGATGTGAATGGCAAGCCGGTCAGTCTGTATGTAAATCCGCAGACGTTCAAAGATTCGATCCACGGCAGCATGTTTACCTGCGTCGATTGCCATAACGACATCAAAGGTCCGGTTCATGAAACCACGCCCAAGAAAATCAGCTGTGCGAGCTGTCACGCCGATGAGCAGGCCGCATACGATCGCAGCTTTCATGCCAGGGCCGTCGCTGGAGGCATGCACGCCGCCACCTGCGTCGATTGCCACGGCAGCCCACATGAACTGCTCCCGGCGAGCGATCCCAAGTCGCGCGTGCATCACACCAATATTCCAGCGACCTGCGGCTCCTGCCACAGCCAGAAATTTGTGATGGAAGATGGCGGCGAGAGCGCGCAGATGGTCGCGTCGTATCAGGAAAGCGTTCATGGGCACGCCGTCGCTGCCGGATCCGAGAAAGCGGCGGTCTGCACCGATTGTCACGGCACGCATGAAATTCTCGATGCGAAAGATTCCAAGTCGCCGATTTTCAAGTTCAACGTGCCTTCGACCTGCGGCCAATGCCATCAGGATGTCGCCAAGCAGTTCAAGGGGAGCATCCACGGACAAGGCATCGCCCAAGGAAATTGGATGGCACCAGTCTGCACCGACTGCCACGGGATTCACTCGATCAAATCGCATCTCGATCCGAATTCACCTGTGAACGCGCAGAACCTGGCGCAGGCTACCTGCGCGCGGTGCCATGAGGGCGTCAGGTTGTCGCAAGAGTTCGGGGTGCCCGGCCGCCGTGCCTCGACTTACTTGGCCAGTTATCACGGATTGGCCTCTCGTCTGGGATCGCAAGTGGTCGCGAATTGCGCCAGCTGCCATGGTGTGCACAATATTCTGCCGTCGAGCGATCCGGGTTCGACCATCAATCCGGCAAATCTCGCGCATACGTGCGGGCAGTGCCATCCCGGCGCCAACGCCGAGTTTGCCGCTGCCAAAGTACACGTCGATGCGCCGCTTTCGGCCGACGTCGGCAGCAAGGCGGTTCGCTGGATTCGCCGTTTCTATCTCAGCATGATTTTCGCCGTGATTGGCGGCATGCTGCTGCACAACTTTATCGTCTGGCGCGCCAAGCTCATCGCCCGGCGCAAAACGCAACATGATTTCGTCGTGCGCATGCCGCTGCGCTTCCGCTGGCAGCACGCCATTTTGCTGACGAGTTTCTTTGTGCTGGTGGTGACTGGCTTTGCGTTGAAATTCCCCGGCTCGTGGTTTGACACCATGCTCGGATTGGGCGAGCACCTGCGCGGCTTGCTGCATCGCATTGCGGCCGTCGTGCTGATCGGCGTCAGCGTCTATCACCTTTTCGAAGCCGTGCTCACGCGGCAGGGACGGCGGCTCGTGCTCGATCTCGTTCCTACGCTCGACGACATTCGCGGCGCGTGGCAAAATGTCGCCTATTATCTCGGCCTGAGTCGAAGCAAGCCGGAGTTCGCGCGCTTCAACTATGCCGAGAAGGCTGAATATTGGGCGCTGGTGTGGGGCATGATCGTCATGGCGGTAACGGGAACGGCGTTGTGGGGGAAGGTTGTGGTGGGCAATCATCTGCCCCGCTGGTGGCTGGATATCGCGACCGCCATTCACTTTTATGAGGCGGTGCTGGCTACGCTCGCCATCTTGGTCTGGCACTTCTACCAGGTCTTCCTCGATCCCGACACCTACCCCATGAACTGGGCGTGGTGGGACGGCAAGATGCCTCTGCATCATTACGAGGAAGAACACGGACTGGATCGCGAGGCGCTCGAAGCAGCGCAAGCCGCGATCAAGGCTGAGTCCGAATCAGAGAGCGAAAAGGAGACAACTGGGGTTCCGCATGGAGAATGAAAAGCCGTTGCCTGAGGCGGTAGAACCGAAGCACCGCTTGCGCATGCTGCTGCGCAATCCGGTCAGCCTGGCGGGCATCGCGCTCGTGATCGTCGCTGCCGCCAATATTTTTCTTTTCTTTTTGATTGACGCGATTGGCAATAAGCCGAGCCCTTACGTCGGAATTCTGGCGTACATGGTTTCGCCGGCATTCCTGATTCTTGGGCTGCTTCTAATCCTGGCAGGAATTCTTCTCGAACGCCGGAAAAAAGTCACACCCAGCGAGTTTTATCCGCGCATCGATCTCAATGATCCTAAGCAGCGCAGCGCAGTCTTTTCCTTCTTGAGCTTTCTTGTGGTTTTCGCAGTCGTCAGCGCCGCCGGCAGCTACAAGGCGTACGAATTCACCGATTCGGTGCAGTTCTGCGGACAGCTTTGCCATACGGTGATGAATCCGGAGTTCACCGCGTATCAACTTTCGCCGCACGCGCGCGTAGCCTGCGTCGATTGCCACGTCGGGTCGGGAGCGACTTGGTACGTGAAGTCGAAGCTCTCGGGCGCCCGCCAGGTTTATGCCGCAACCTTCAACACGTTTCCGAGGCCGATTCCTACGCCGGTGCACAACTTGCGCCCGGCTCAGGACACCTGCGAGCAATGCCACTGGCCGAAGAAATTCTACGGCGGCCAGCTCAAGGTGTTCACGCACTTCGGCAACGACGAGAAAAATCCGGTTCGCCAGATTCGTCTGCTGATCAAAACCGGCGGCGGAGATCCCGCGACCGGCGCGCCCGAAGGCATTCACTGGCACATGAACATCGCCAACAAGCTTGACTTCGTCGCTGCCGACGACAAGCGACAGGTAATCCCTTACATTCGCGTCGAAGACATGCAGGGACGCGTAACCGAGTACTACGCCAAAGACTCGACGCTGACGAAGGATCAGATCGCGAAAGCGCCGCGGCACCACATGGACTGCGTCGATTGCCACAATCGCCCGACGCACATCTATGTGCCGCCCGATCAGGCCGTCGATCAATCGTTGCTCGCGCAACGACTCGACCCTTCCCTGCCGTTTATCAAGCAGCAGGCAGTCACGGTTCTAACTGCCGATTACACGACCACGGATGCAGCCAAGCGAGCCATCGCTAGCGGATTGCAGAATTTCTACGACAGTAAATACCCGGAGATCGCGAAGACGAAGCAGTTGGAGATTCGGAACGCGGTCACCGAGGTGCAGGAGATTTTCGCGCGTACGACGTTTCCGGAGATGAAGCTGAACTGGCAAACGCATCCCAACAATCTTGGACATTTCTATTTTCCCGGATGCTTCCGCTGCCACGACGGCCAGCACGTGAGCGCTGACGGACGTGTGATCAGCCGCGACTGCAACCAGTGCCACACGCTGATGTCGCAATCAGATGTTGTCACTGCGTACGGCGCGACGCCTCCGGCGACCTTCCAGCATCCGGTGGATATCGGCGATCTGACGCAAGTCAACTGCGCCGACTGCCACACCGGCGGGGTGGGACCGTAGCGCTGCGAGGAACCGGTCTGATTCTCGTTTCAAACCGATCACGGCGCGTGATCCCGGGACAAAATCAGGATCAATTTGAGTGAAGCTGCGATATTCCCGAGAACCCTTTACAATGAGAATCATCTCTCGTCTGATTGGAAGCTGCGTGAAGGCGCGATGGCTCAGCTACCTCGGAATGGCTCTGGCCTGCTGTTGTTTGCCCACGTCCGCACTAGCCCAAAGAATAGACCCGTGCAAGCGCCCTATCACCACTCCTGCCACTGGAACTGCCAAGCTGACACTAAAGGGCGGACAGTCGGTCTATCACGAGGGCGAGATCATTCCACTTGAGCTTACGTTCACATATAGGTTGGTTCAGTAGCGCCCCAAAGCAAATCCTAACCTCAGGCATTTTTCGTTCTGCCTCACTCCCGGCGGGCGTGATCCGCTGCAAGACGACGAAGAATCAGGCCTTTGGGGAAGCGGCGCAGTTCCGGGTGGTTCCGGTCCCTATGATGCGTTTGAGCCTGGTCTGACCTACGTTGAAGACATGGTGCTCAATGAATCGAAATCAGCGCCACCTGGGAATTACAGTTTGCGGATGGGTATCTCGAATGAGGTCGAGTTTCAGGTCATTCCCGCCGCTCCGGAATGGCAGGCGGAGCAATTGGCCAATGCTCTGGCGGTGCTGGATGCCGATCACGCGAAGGACACACCATCTGACATAGAGCGCGCTAAGCTGGCATTGCGAGTTTTGAGGTTCCTTGGATCAGAAGCCTCGACGCGCGAGCTTGCGCGTCGGTTCTGGTTCTACGATCGGCAACGCCAAGTCCACCCGATAAGCGCCGAGTATCCAATAAATCCATTCTTCTATGGGTATGAGCGCAGCCAAGATTACTGGGACATCAAGGCTGGGTTGATTGCGTCGCCTTACCGCGCAGTTGCTATCGAGGAATTGACCGCAGCGATTGACGATCCTCGGCACCCCGCCACTCGCGCAATGGTGGAGACGCTTGCGCTGCTAGAAATTCAATCAAAGCCTGAATACCCCAGGTTCATTCCTATTCGGCAGTACGGTCAGGTCGAATTCCAATCCCCGACACCTGAGTGTCCCTTTTTCTTTCTGCCTTGCACTAGCCGCCCAAGCGAGCTGGAGAATCAGCGGCAGGCCAAGGGCGCAGCATACAGTGCCCTGCTAGCAGAGCTTTTGAAGCGGCCTCAGAGTTGATGAAACTAGTCAAAGCGCTCAAGTTCCTTCATCGGTATCCAAAATCAAAATCCCCATCCTGTCGCGCAAAACGCGACAAGGGTGGGGCAACCGGCCGTAAGATCCACAAATACAACCGGGTTCGGTCGCTAGAACTCGCGCACGACCAGGCTGCGCTGGCTGCCGCGGCCGCCATCGCCTTGCGAGACGGTGGTCTGCAGCGTGAACGCGTTGCAGCTTGCATTGGTCTCGTCAGTCGCCTGCTGCACTTGAAACGTGTGCGAGCCGGCCGACAAATCCAACAGCGACATGATGTTCAGATTTCCAATTTCATAGCCACCCGCGCTGTTGTTCGTGTTGAGGCTCATGGTGCTTAGGGCTTTGATTGCGCCGTCGACCACGAGATAGAAATTGGCGGTCGCACAAGCATCAGTAACTACGCCGCCGATATTCACCATCACCAGGACAGTCGGATCCGCGGTCGTCTTGGTAAGTGTCATATTCGGCACCGCGCACGCGGTATTCGACGCCGTGAGTACGCCCGTGCAGGTGCTGGCGCCGACTGTGTTCGAAGCCGTGACCGCCGCGATTACATTGCCGCTTGTCACTCGTCCCGTGACCGTGAGATTTCCGCCGCCGTTGATGCCTACGATGTCCATGTTGCCGGCGTTATCGATATGAGCGAGTTCGTTGTTGTTGCTGCGGAAGTGAATGTAGGCGGTTCCTGCGGCATTGATGTACGTTGCTCCGTTGGACTGGCCGAGCAGCGTATAGTTCGTGCAATCCATTGAGGTGCCAGTGTTGAAGCTTAGGCCGCCGTATCCGGCGCCGCATCCGGGATCGCCCATGACCATATTGTTCGCATTGCCGGTGATCAGAACCGGCCCGCCCTGAAACCAGCCGGAGTAGGCGCCGCTCACGCTCGCTGTCCCTTTCACCGCGATCCCGCTGCCGTGTGCGTCGACTCCGTAATTCCCCTGGCCGAACAGGCCGACATTCGAACTGACTCCTTCAACGCCATAACCTTTCGGCGCTGAGGACGTGCCGTAAACGCCCACTGCATTTCCCGTGGAGGATGTCGCCACGCCTTCCACGCCGTAGGCGGTTGCGCTGGCGCTCGCCGTGGTTCCGTACACTCCGGCCTGGGTCGCAGGAAACAGGCTGCTGGCGATTTCTCCGTAGACTCCGTATTGACCGCCGGTCCCCTGCACGCCCGTACCAGTTGTCCCGCCAATGGTGAAGCCGTTGCCAGCGACGCCGACATTGCCGCTCGAGCCCTCGACTCCGTAGCCAATTGGATTGGAACTGGACCCGAACACGCCGATTCCGTTGCCGAAACTGCTGGTCGTCGAACTCGACGTGCCGGAAATGGCCGTGCCCCCGACGCCGCTCGTCGTGGCCACGATGCCGTTGCCCTTCGAGGCGGATTGCGTCACCGAAAGCGCCTGGGCTCCGGTCGCGGTGGTGAAGCTTCCCGTACCATTCACGCCCAGCGTGGCGCCGGGTGTCTTCGTGTTGATGCCGATCTCAGTTCCCGATTGAAAAATTATCGAATCGCCTTGATTGGTCGTGCTCGTCCACAGGGGAATGAAATCCGCCACACCAGTACCGGTAGTCGCGGATGAGATACCGGCAGCCTTGGCAGCGGCGCTGTTTGCAACTGCACCTTTGACGGATCCGACGGACCCCGCCGAAGCACCGGCCATGGCGAAAGCGGATGCCTGCAATCCACCTAAAGTCTGCGCGTCTCCCGCCTTCATGGCATAGGGAACCGCGACCAGCATGGTCCGCGGCTGCTCCTCTTCTCCCGCCACCTGCACCCCCAGCCAGCGCGCTTCTCCTGACGCGAACAAGTCGGTCGGCAATCCCGTGCTGGTGGCCGAACCTAACAGGACCGAATAATGGCCGAGCCTGTCGGCGGTGACGTTCTGAGTTTCGATCCAGAGCGGAGCTCCTCCCTGCTCATCTTTGTAGAGCGAGAAGGTGACGCCGACTAAGCCGCTTAGCGCCTTGCCGCTCCCGTCGGTTAACGTTCCACCGAACTTTACCAATGGCGGCACGACCACGTTGCTATCTGCGGTCACCGACTGCTGCGCTGAGCTTGATAAGCTCAGGCACAGCAACAACATGATCGTCATCCCCAAATAGACCTTTTTCATACAGGCCTCCCCATGGCTGATCCAGTTGCAAGTAGTGATTCGGTTCGGGTACCCACGCCGCGTTCTGCAAAGTTGCGCGTCCACTTGGCCCGAACCGGGCGCATCTTGCTGCGGAGACGGTCTGAAAGTCCTTAAGAGGGGATTAATAAGTTTTGAATAGTTCTTTAAGGCGGGCCTATGGATGAGTCGACAAAGCCAGTCAAGACACTGAACAGCCTGATACATGTCGCTGAGGTGGAACCGTTCATCAATGAGGGGTCAGGGGCCAGAGGGCAGGGGTCAGAAAGTCAGCGTCTCCATCCTGATGCACAAAAATGCGGCACGGATAGGTACGCTTGATTCTTCATAAATCGCTTGATTCTGATTCCTAGTCCCTAGCCTCTGACCCCTGGTCCCTGGTTCTTCATCCTTGCTCGTAGAACTTCAGCGCCATGGCGCCGTGCGTGGCTGCTCCGCCCGCTCGCAGTGCGGCCGCGATCATCGAACTCTCCGTAATCTCCTCGCGCGAGGCGCCTGCCTTCTTCGCCGCCTTGGTGTGAATCTCGATGCAATACGGACACTGCGTCGTAAAAGCGACCCCCAATGCAATCAGCTCGCGATATTTCCGCGGAATGGCGCCGTCCTCGCGCCCGACGATTTTGTCGAGATTCAACCACGCGTTGAACTCCGTGGGGGCAAGTTTTCCCATTTCTTTGATAAACCGCAGATCTCCGACATCGTGGTAGTGCTCGCTCATTTTGCTGTCCTCCTGAAATTGATCTTGGGATAGAGTCGCCCGGCACGGCCTTGAATGTGGCAAATCAGTGGTTCCCAAGTTGCGTGCCTGTGATCAGTGAGAGTACCGATGAAACACGATTCGGACAAGAGGCAGTTCTCGTGCACGGCAAAGAATGGGCCAGAATTGCGTCCCGTCAATCGACCGGTCGGGATTAACTCTTGAAAGCTATGGTCCAAAGTTTTCCCGCAAGAAACATTGCGCCAACCTCCAGCCATTAAAGGCCTTGTCCAATGCCTGTGATCCTAATCACATCGACCTGTGAACCCACGCTCCGACAGCCGCAATCCCCTTGCTTATGCTGAACATATCTCAGGACCACTTCGGTGGTAGCGTCGACATTCTGGAATGGGGGAAGTCAATGAAACGGAAGTTTAAGACCATGGACGCCAACGAGGCGGTCGCCCACGTTGCCTATCGCGTGAGCGAGGTCATTGCCA
>JASHQK010000092.1 GCA_030039195.1 Candidatus Sulfotelmatobacter sp. | reverse complement strand
AAGCGCGGAGAAAATCTGGAGTGGCAAAACAGCGGTACCGAACGAAAGAATCAGAAATTCAGACTTTCCCTACGGGGAAGTTAAGGCGCAAGTCCCCACGAAGCCAGATCAAAACGCGACGGATTGTACATCGATTCCTCTGGGTGCGATACGTGAAAGATTTTGCAACCCGATCGGAACGCGGGATTTGCCGTGGAGAGAGAAAAGATTGTCAGACAAAACAGGCCTTAATCGGTCAGGCTTCAGTTACAAGCTGGAATCGCCGTCGTAGAGCGATGGCTCCCAGACCTCGGCGCGCTTTAATTTCTCTGCTAACGTGGCGTTGTTGGTCTTGTAGAAATACATCCAGTTGTCGAGTTTGCGATGGTGCGGGGCAGCCAGCTCCGCGCTAGCTTCCAGCGCCGGAGGCAGGCCGATCAGTTCCAGCATGTGAATCGACTCGCGCCGGCAACGTTCGAATGCGGTGAACAACGCCGCCATGAAAAACTTTCCAGCTTTTTCCTCTTCGAGACACTGAAAATCGACCAGACACACGCGGTTCAGTCCCACTTGCTGGCGCTCCTGACGCAGGAAAACGGCGTAACCAGTCATGCCCGCGGCGCCGCTGAAGGTGTAAACCCACGCGTCACGTCTGTTTAGGGCGAACTTGAAATGCCAGTCGATCGTTTCCCGATCGCGAACTGCCAGCAGCAGCCCTGATTTTTTCTTTCGCAACGCAGCCCAGAAGGCGTCGAAGCGCTCATCGATGCTTTCCACTGGGACCACCGCGAGGTCACTGGCGCCGTTTCGAAAACCGCTGCCCCTGGCTCGGTCACGCAACGACAAACCCAGCGATACCGGATAGCTGAACGCCTTGGCAAAAGTCCATCCCTTCTTGGTGAAGAAGCTGTCGGTAAATCCGCGATGGTGCGTGATCCAGAACAGGCTACGATCCCACGTGCCCACCGGAACACGGACGTTCTTGAATAGACCAGACGCCACTCCCGACTGCGAGTTGACGCTTGTGCCGAGGAAAAGATCCACGTTCCTCTGCTGATAGAACGGGCCTAGCAGCATCAGCGCATAACCGCGGCAGGGGGTGTCCACGACCCAGGATCGAGTCGCGGCCGCCAGCAGCCTCTTGCCCTCGAATTCGTAATGCAGCGGAATGTTGCCAAGGTACCCCTGAATTCTGCCCTCACCGTCTTCCAGAACCCATCCCATCGGAAACTCGCCTTGAATCTCGCGATAGGCTGGATTATTTACCCAAAGATGCTCCCAGGCACTCTTCAGCTCGAATCCCAAACCAAACCTGCGAGCCAGGGTGGCGATCAAGGGGTGGTCATCGAAGCAGGCCTGCCGTAATCTCGGCGCTCTCGAAGACCGAGACGAAATAGCAGCTTGAGCCTGAGATTCAGAATTCATGGAAGGCGACGCGCTTTTTCCGATGGTAATCTCCAGGGCCTGTATCTTAAACGCAAACGTGCCAAACCGAGAGTCTCGGCTGAGAGCCGCGCCCGTGGCCAACCACATGCTCCGGCCACGCAACCTTGATCGCTCTGCGGGTACAGACCCGAGTTCCAGTATGCCCGTACGGCATGTTAGCCTATCCCCGAAGGGGCGTGGACCGAGAATCTTATCTTCTTTCGACTCCGCGCCTAATGTTGTCCATGGGACTGGAACAAAAACCGGGTCCAACGACCGTATCTTCTTACGGCACAAGCACTTCGGGTTCCACGGAAGGCGCTGAAATCACGCAACTTTCCAGTTCTGACGGGGTTGAATGGGGTGTGGGCACGGCTGCGCTCGATTCCGGTGTGCTGATGGCTGCAACCACCACGCCGCCTTCATCGGTCATCCCCGGTGCGGTCGCTGGAGATGACGTTTCTGACGCGCAAATGATGCTGCGCGTGAAAACTGGAGACCAGTCGGCATTTGATTACCTGGTCGCCAAGTACCGCCGTCCCATGGTTAGCTTCATGTACCGGATGGCCCGCAATGCAGCCGCAGCGGAAGATCTGGCGCAGGAAGTTTTTCTTCGCGTTTATCGTTCGCGCGTCAGCTACGAGGCGACTGCAAAATTCACGACCTGGCTGTATCGCATCGCCACGAATCTCGCGGTGAATCATGCCCGCGACACGCGCCACGAACGGCCGGAAGTGACGGTCAGCCTGGATGAACCGGACGAGGAATCCGGTACCACCCTGGAACTGCCCGATGGCAATCTGACCGCCGAGCAGGCGATGGTCCGGCGCGAGCGGTTGCTCGCGATTCGGCGCAAAGTGGAGGCACTGCCCGAACAGCAAAGGCTGGCGGTCATCATGCACAAGTACCAGCAGATGGATTACAAGCAGATTGCGGAAGTGCTGAAGAAGAGCGAGTCGGCTACCAAGTCGCTTCTCTTCCGCGCCTATGAGACATTGCGGGAACAGTTAAAAGAATATTTGTAGAAAGTTTTTTCTGGTGAAGCGGAGGGCGGGAATCGAGGAAGTGGTCATGAAATGCGAGGAAGTTCGCGAACGGATGCCCGATGTGGCAGCGGGACTGATCAAGCCCGGGGCAGACGAGAGCAAACATATCGAAACTTGCGCGACCTGCGCCGAACAGTTGCAGGCGATGCGCACCACCATGGCATTGCTGGACGAGTGGCAGACGCCGGAACCTTCGCCGTATTTTGACGTGCGTCTGCAGGCTCGTCTGCGCGAAGAAATGGCCAGACCCCAGGCGGGCTGGCGCTATTGGCTCCGCCGTCCCGCGCTCGCCGCCGCTCTTACGATTCTGATGGGCGTTGGAGTTGGCCTGTTTGTTTCGCATGACAGCAGCGTTTTCGATTATGGCCAGCAAGCCGCGCTCAACGAGAGCGCAGAGCCCGGTACGGCGGTCAGCGATTTGCAATCGCTCGACACAAATCACGATCTGTATTCTGATTTTGAGTTGCTCGACGACCTCGAAGTGCAGCAGAATGTGACGGCCAATCCTTAGGCTGGTCGTGTGAGGGCATTTCGGCCAAGTGCATGGAGAAGCGGGAAGGTGACGGGGCGAAAAGAAATCCTGAACTGGCTCGCGGCCAGTGTGTTAGCGGCCGCACTGCCACTCGCCTGTCTCGGCCAAAAAGGAAACGCGCACCCGCCCCAAAGTCATTCTGCGCCAACGTATCATCCCCCGGCCACTCGTCCGCCAGCCCTGCGCCAGCAACCCCGCGGTCATGCCGGAGACTGGCTGCGTCGCTATAAGGATCTGCCTCCCGCCGAGCAGGAACGGGCTTTGCAGAACGATCCTGGATTCCGCCGCTTAACTCCCGACCAGCAACAGCGTCTTCGCCAACGCTTGCAGCATTTTTCCAATCTTCCTCCCCAGCGGCAACTGCAAATGCTGAACCGCATGGAAACCTGGGAGCACCTAACTCCCGAGCAAAAGCAGCAGGCGCGCCAGACCTTTGCCCAGATGCGGCAACTTCCGCCCGATCGCCAGCGCATGGTGCGGACCGCCGTGCGCGATCTGGCGGCCATGCCGCCCGATCAGCGCGAACGAGTCATCGACTCCGATCGCTTCAAAGGCATGTTCTCCGATCAGGAGCGCGACATCATTCGCGGTGCTGCCCGCCTGCCCCTGGCGCCGGCAGCGAACGGCGAGCCCGCACCGTAGTCCTACAAGAATCGCTGGCCCGTGAGCTCCTTGGCCTGTTCCAACTTCCGCAAAGGCTCAAGAACCTAATGGTAGCCGGAAATAAACGTCGCGGTTACTTCGGGATAGCCGACAACCCGACAACAGAGGGGAGTATCTCTAATCGAACTTCGGATCGCGATTCTCCACAGTGGCTCGAACGAGTTCGACGAGTTCTGCGACAACGTCGTGAGGAAGTTCATCGTGTGTCAGGCTTTCGCACAATGCAATCAAGTCAAGTACCCGCGCCTGTTGCCGCCATTCATCAGGCAGTCTTCCTCCCGCATGCAAATACCCTTCCGAGAAGTGGGGCTCGGCGACTGGGCAAGAAGCGCATTCATAGCGCAGAAAGTGGCCCACGTCAGCCAGCGGAGAACCAGAAATAGCAAATTCCCAGTCGAGAACAGCAGCCACTCTCCACTCCCCCTTAACCTGTTGTACGAAGAGAT